>JBBQYT010000261.1:0-4474 GCA_038208385.1 Longimicrobiales bacterium
TTGCTGATCACCGGAGCAGCAGGATTTCTCGGCTCGCATCTATGCGACCGCTTTCTCGCCGGCGGACACGAAGTCATTGGAATGGACAACTTCCTGACCGGCGCGCGCGAAAACCTCGCGCATTTGGAAAACGAGCCGCGCTTCACTTTCATCGAGCACGACGTCACGGAGTACATCGACATCGATGGCCCGCTCGAGGGAGTGCTTCACTTCGCCAGTCCGGCGAGTCCTGTCGACTATCTCGAGCTGCCGATTGAAACGCTGAAAGTCGGGAGCCTGGGCACGCACAAGACGCTTGGCCTCGCAAAGGCGAAGGGCGCGCGCTACCTGCTGGCATCGACCTCCGAAGTGTACGGCGACCCGCAAGTGCATCCACAGCCCGAGACGTACTGGGGACACGTGAATCCGATCGGGCCGCGCGGCGTCTACGATGAAGCAAAGCGTTTCGCCGAGGCGATGACAATGGCGTACCACCGCTACCACGAAATCGACACACGCATTGTTCGCATCTTCAATACTTACGGCCCGCGCATGCGCCCATCCGACGGCCGCGTCGTCTCGAACTTCATCGTGCAGGCATTGCGACACGAGCCCATCACACTGTACGGCAATGGCTCCCAGACCCGCTCGTTCACGTACGTCAGCGACGAAGTCGAAGGCATCTACCGGCTCTTCGAATCCAACTACTCCGAGCCCGTCAACATTGGCAACGTCAACGAATTCACAATCCAGGAGCTTGCTGCACTCGTCATCGAAATGACGGGGAGCAGGTCACCACTCGAATACAGACCCCTGCCGGACGACGACCCGCGCGTGCGTAAACCCGACACCACCGTCGCACAGCGTGAGCTCGGCTGGAGTGCAAAATTGTCATTGCAGCAGGGACTCGAGCTGACGATTCCGTACTTCCGCAAGCTCGTCGAGCAGAATGATGCGCGCGCGCGCATTGCTGGAGCTCGATGAAGCGATTCGTGCGCAACACAATCTGCGCGGCCATTCTCGCAGCTGCGGTTTCCCGCGGGCTGACGGCACAGGCGCCGGTGCGCGACACGTTGTGCGTGCAACATCAGCTTTCCTACGGCGGACCCGGGACTGCGATTTTCGATTACGAGCGCGTTGCCGAGCTGGCGGGTGTACTCCCGCTGAAGCCGCTGCTCATCAGGCGCGAGTCCGACCCACGCCCGGTCTTGCCGTGCAGCGCGGATCGCTTCACGCCGTGGTTCTCTGCAATGCCGCGCCGCGATATCTCGACCGCAACGCTCGAGCTGATGCCCGTCACATCCAGCTCGTTCTACAATTCAGCGTATCCGGTCGACCGGAACAACGGCGCGATCTGGGCGGGACGCGGCGCGTCAGAAGCACTGACCGCAGGCGTGCGTGCCAAGCTCGGCGCGCTTTCGATTGCCGTTCAGCCGGCATTTCTGGCGGAAGAAAATCGAGAGTTCGACTTTGTTCCTGTTGACGGGCCCGGACTGTCGCCGTTCGGATACGTGTGGCATCAAGGGGTCATCGACCTGCCGCAACGCTTCGGCACGACGAGCATCAACAAGGTCGATCCAGGACAGAGCTACGCGAGACTGGACGTCCGTGGACTCGTCGTCGGCGCGGGCACCGAGAACATGTGGTGGGGACCCGGCGTGCGAAATTCACTTCTCATGAGCAACACCGCGCCAGGTTTTCCGCACGCGTTCGCAGGTACGTCGCGACCCATCAAATTCCCGCTCGGACGAATCGAAGCACAGCTGATCACGGGACGACTCACCGAGTCGAAGTACTTCGACTTCAATCCTGACAACGATCGACGCCTTTTCTCCGGCGTCATTGTCAATTATGAGCCGCGCGGACTGCGTGGCCTTTACCTCGGCGTAGCGCGCTCCTATCTCGAGACAATTCCGCCCGACGGACTTTCACCTGGCGACTACCTGGTGCATCCGTTCAAACATCCCTCGGAAAATCCAACCGGCATCGGAGGCGACAACCAGCTCATCGCCGTGTTTGGCCGCTGGGCAATTCCCGGATTCGAAGCGTATGCAGAGTGGGCGCGCGAAGACCACTGGGAAGACCTGACTGATTTCATCAAGGAGCCCGATCACTCACAGGCCTACACGTTCGGCTTCCAGCGAGTGATCACGAATCCGCACAGCTGGCTGCGCGTGTACGGCGAGCTGACTCACCTCGAGGGTGCATTGCCGTTTCGTGGCGGCCGCGGTGTCGTAACCATCTACACACACGCTCAGATCACGCAGGGCTACACCGAGCAGGGACAGCTTCTCGGAGCGTGGATCGGTCCCGGATCAGACTCACAAATCATCGGCGCGGACATGTTCCGCAACTTCGGAAGCATCGGCCTCTATCTGGAGCGTATACGTCACGATGATGACGCGTACTACACGATCCTGGCGCCGCGCTACGGCTCACACGGACACGACGTCGAGCTGAACGTGGGACAGCGAAACGTTTTCTTCATGAAGAACTTCGAGGTCTCGACCGAGCTCGCTTACGGTTACCGCTACAACCCGCGCTTCACGGGACTCGACGGCAGCTCATTTGCGTTCCGCTCCGAAACCAATCTGTTCGCAAACCTGAAGCTGTCGTGGAAGCCCTCGCGCAAGTTGGTTGCGCAAGGCTCGAACAACTAGCTGCCAACACGCACAGGCACCGTGCTGAACTGCAGGCTCGAGCCCAGCTGACCCCTTAGCCCTCGGCCCCAGCAATCAACCGCACCTGCAATCGTCAATGCGCAGACGTGCGTCAAGCCCGTCGCCGAAACGACCCGGAAACCAGGCCCGACTCCTTTCGGCACTGCCGAATCGAACTGCGTTCCATCGCCGATCTCACCGTTGTCACCGCGTCCCCAGCACTGAAGGTTGCCCTGGAATGCAACGGCGCATGTGACATTTACTCCGGCGCTGATCGTCGCGAACACAGTGCCGCCGAAAACAAGTCGCGGTGTGTACGCTCCTGCTGTGCCGATTGGTGCAATGCCCTGCGTGCCCAGCTCGCCGTGGTCGCTGCTGCCCCAGCATGACGCGATCTGCTTCCCGTCCAGCCCGCACGTGTGCGTATAACCTGCACTGATCGAAGCCGCATTCGCATACCCGAACACAGGCACCGGCACGAGTGAGTTCTCCGCCACACCCGAGCCGAGCTGGCCGAGCGTGTTCAGACCCCAGCAATACGCCTGCGCTGCGGTAGAGATGCCGCATGTGTGAAAGCCGCCCGCCGAAATGTGCGCAAACTTGATCCCGCCCTTGATAAGCTCGGGCGCACTGCGATCGAAGGTTTGTCCATTGCCGAGCTGGCCCTGTGCCGCATTGCCCCAGCAATAGCCGTCTCCGTTCGAAGCGACTGCGCACGTGTGACGCCAGCCGCTGCTCACGCCCGTGAATCGCAGACCGCTTTGAATCGGAACCGCTACTGCCTGGCTTACAAACGAGCCATTGCCGACTTCGCCGTACTGGTTGTCGCCCCAACAATAAATGGAGCCTTCGAGCGTCAGCGCGCACGTGTGATTCGTGCCCGCGCTCACTTGAACGACGACGATATCGCGGGAGATTTTCGTCGGACGATCGAGGTTGCCCACACCACCCGTGCCCAGCTCACCACTGAGTCCCCTGCCCCAGCAATACGCGACTCCGGATCGGCTGACGGCGCAGGTGTGTTCTCCGCCCGTGCTGACCGATGAAAAGATGCCGGCAGATTCCGGCGTCACAGGCTCGTTGCATGCGCACAGGAAAAACAGCGGCAGAAACGACAGCGGCCGAAATTTCAGGAACACGGCGATGCGGTTTCTCAGGTTACTTGTTCCTGAGTGCGTTCACGATGAGAATCAGGCCGTAAACCATGAGGCTGCCTTGTGCGATCGCGTCGCGGGTTACTGCAAACGTACTCGACTTTCGTTCGACGATGATCTGATCCCCGGACTGGAGCACTGTCGCCGCCATCACGGGAATACGCAGATCGAGCTTTTGAACAACTCCGTCGCGTATCAGCTTTACGACGGCGATCTGCGCGCCGGGCGAATAGCCACCCGCCAGCTGGATCGCGCTTGCGATCGTTACGTCGGGCGGCAGGCGGAAAAAGTCCGGCTTGTTCACCTCGCCCGCGACTGCAACCCGGAATAACGGCTGCACCAACAGCTGCGGATTTGTCTCGAACTGCAATACGAACGTACGGATTCGCTCTTCGACAGTGCGCAGCGGCAGGTCCGCGACGTGAACGGCGCGATACAGCGGATGCTCGAGCGTGCCATCGGATGCAACGCGAAACTCGCCGCTCAGCTCTTCCTTCCGCCAGACGGTGACACGCAGATAGTCGCCGGGCTTGAGCACCTGAAATGCAGTGTCGAGCCGCGCCTGCGCGAATGCAGTGCCGGGCAGCGCGCCAAAGGCCAGCGCAGTGACAGTCAGCTGCACGCCCAGCAGAAGTACGCGCAGGACGTTGCTGCGTTGACATGCCGTCACAGAAATCATCA
>JBBQYT010000262.1:0-4448 GCA_038208385.1 Longimicrobiales bacterium
TCCGCGTCTTCCGCGTCTTCCGCGGTATATAATGTATGTGAAACGATGTGTCTTTTGGAGCTACTGATCGCGCGGCTTTGCAGTACGCCCAGAGCTCGACCGGCCGGAGTCCGAGCTACCGGAAGACGAGGACGAGCCCGAATCGCGCGCGCGCGTTGACGATGAACCCGATGAGCTGCTGCCTGAATTCGAGCTGCTGCCCTCATCGTAGCCGTGCCCCTTTACGACGCGTCCGTGCGGACGCGCCGCGTCGGTGCCATCAGGAAGGTGTACGACGATGATCGGCGGGCCGTAGCCGTAGCTGTACGGTGAGTAGCCGTAACCGTTGTAGCCGCCGTATGGCGAGTAACCGTATGCACTCGATCCATATCCGTAGCCACCGTAGCCGTAACCCGAGTAGCCGAACGGGTCGTAGTACATGTTGCCCGCGTAAATGGTGCGGCGCGGATTCACCTGCTCATCAGAGGGCTGGTCGATCTTGAAGTCGCTCGTGTGCGAGTACTGATTGATTGCAAACACGCTCGGATACGACACGGCGACAAGCACGTCGATGACGCGAGTCGGGACGCCTGCGTCTGCGAGCTTCACGAGCTGCTTCGCATCGATCTTGAACTGTTGTCCACGCTCAGCCAGCCACGCTTCGACAACCGGTGCATCAACATTCTTCGATGCTTCGACGACGTCATTGATTGCGACGGGCGCTTCTGCAGCCCAGCGCGCGGCGCCGCTGTTCGACGGTACGCGCTGCAATGCACTCGTGACTTCGGCCGGCATGTCCGTGAGGTCTGACATCTCGTGGTAGCGCACCGCGCGTACCAGTTGATTGTCTGCGGGGCCAATGCCCTGTACGTCGAGCCAATCGCCGGTCTGCGACATTGCGAGCAATCCGTTCGCCACGTGCTTGCCGGTGCCGCCGCACGAATACTCGGACCGCAAATACACGCGCCGGTCATCGCTCGACCACTGCGCCTGCTGCCAGCCATTGCACCCGTCGTGCGCAATTGGCGCCTGCGCGCCGTTCGCATCGATGTGCGTGCGGTCTGCAACCTTGCCCTTTACCACGTTCACGATGTCGACTGCGGACCCGCTCGTCGGAATGACGCATACCTGCTTTGCGGGCGCGCTCTGCGCGCCCATTGGCTGAAGGTTCGTCATTGCGGGCGTCCAGCAGCCGATCCAGGGTTGCCAGCGCGGATCATTCGATGCGCCGCTTTGCGCCACGACTGCCGTCGCCTGCGAAAAAATGACGAGCGCAGTCACTGCCGATGACACGGCGAGCGAACGGCGGACCATACCAGTTCTATTCATGGAGACCTCCCTCAAAATCTTGCGTAAAAGCCGACCGTCGCCGACAAGCCGGAAAGATCGATTCGATCGAATCCACTAAAATCAGTGTTCAGACTTGCTTTAGCCCAGGTGTAGCGTCCCTCGGTCGTCAACCCGAAGTGCGGTGTGATGGCCAGGTCGAGTCCGGCGAAGGCGTGGGCGGTGGGTGCCCAGCCCGAAGACTGGTACGTATCCCCGAAAATGCTCTTCGTGTCGGGATCGATGAAGTCACCGTCCTGCTTCAGGCGGTACCACATCGCGCCGCCACCAACGCCAATGAACGGCATGTAGCGCGCGGGCACCCATGCAAAGCTGCCGATCGCGCGGCCGCGCGGCGCCAGATACGTCTTGAGGCTGGCCGTGACAGGAACCCGGGCGAAGCTCGTCGTCTGCTGGATCGGGAAATTATCCTGGTCCGTGAACTTGCGGAACTCGGACAGCTTGTTCGATCCCGAATAGCGGGTGCCGACGACGAGATCGAACCGCGGCGTCAGAGTGACCGACACGTCTGCGCCAACCGTCGCAGAGCGGAAATCACCCTTCGAAACGGTCAACTCGTTGGTGATGAACGAAAAGACATCGCTGCTCGCCTGCGGGCTGGCCAGGCCGCCCATCAGGGAAATACCAACCTTTGGCTCCCTGAACAGGAAACCATTGCCAGAGCTTTGAGCCTGGGCGCTGCCGGCAACCGCAATCGTCGCGGCGAAGGTGAGTGCGAAAAGTGGACGGGACCTCATACGGCCTCCGGGCCTCTTTGGGAATGGCGGTACTCCAGTGTTCCCACGTAATACAGTATGTCTCACGCGGGCGTTCCGTACAACGTTCACTGGTGGACCATGGCGTTGTGTCCTCAGGAAAGGGCAGCACGGGCCTGTTTCCGGCGGGAAGATCGGCCGATATTCCTATGGTTCGGCCCGGTGCAAGCCCTCTGAGCGTGGAGTGCGATTCTTGGCGCAGCGAAATGCAAGCAGGACGGCGCTTGGAGTGGCGGCAATGCGCGCCCTGCATTTGACGATCGACGGAGAGCCGAAGATTCTTGTCGATCCTGTCGCCGAACGACTTCTAGGCGATGATGCCCTTCGCAGCATCATCGCAAATATTCCGGCGCATGGACGCGGAGCGCCTGGATTGCGGTCGCAGGTAGTGACACGCAGCCGTTACACGGAAGACAATTTGGAGGATGCCGTGCGGTGCGGGATGGCGCAGTACGTGATTCTTGGCGCGGGCTTCGACACGTTTGCGTATCGCCAGCCGGAGTGGGCTCTCCCACTGCGCATTTTTGAAGTTGATCATCCATCGAGCCAGCACGCCAAGCGCGAGCAGCTGGATGCAAAGCAGATATTCGTTCCGCCAAACGTCGTGTACGTGTCGGGCGATTTCGAGCACGAATCTCTTGCCGGTGCGCTGCGCGCCGGTGGATTTGATTTCGCGAAGCCGGCATTTTTCTGTGCGCTTGGCCTGCTCGTGTATTTGACGATGGAAGCAGTGCAGAGTTTGTTTGCGTTCGTTGGATCGCTCGCGGAGCACACCGAGTTCGTGTTCACGTTTTCAGAGCCGGAGGAGATGCTCACGCCGATCGAGAGAGAAGGACGCCGACGCCTTGCTGCAGCAGCAGCCTCTGCCGGCGAGCCGTGGCGAACGCACTTCGTCGTGGAGCAGCTCATATCCGAGCTTCAATCGAGCGGGTTCTCGAGAGTCGAGATCCCGACGGCGGACGAGATTGCACAGCGCTACTTCGACAACGTGACCTCCATCCCCGCGCCGCGCCGTCGCTTCCTCGCACGCGCAATCGTGTAGCGTTTGGGACCACTCGTATTTGCGCTTCCGCTCGTCGCTGTGCTCCTCGCAATCCTGTTCGGAAGCGCGCTTGGCCGCGTGCATTTCGCGCGGGCGACTGCCCAGGCGGCGCCGATTTTTAGTATTGTCGTGCTCGTGATGTACCTTTTCATGCCGGGCAATCGGCTCGACCAGCCGTATGACCGCGTCTTCTGGGTCGTCGCCGTCATTGTCACGACGTCAATGTCGCTGCTCGCTCGCCCGGAACCGCCAAAGCGCGTAAAATTGGCCCTGGCCGGTACCCTTGGCATAATGCTCGGAGTGCCGGGCTGGCTCTGGTCTGCACTGTTCTTTCTGTTCGCAGAAGCGGGTCCGCGCGGGTTTCGC
Organism: Longimicrobiales bacterium; assembly: GCA_038208385.1. Taxonomy (GTDB): domain Bacteria; phylum Gemmatimonadota; class Gemmatimonadetes; order Longimicrobiales; family RSA9; genus JBBQYT01. The sequence continues at coordinate 3,490 of JBBQYT010000262.1, forward strand.
GCGATGCGGCCGTGGGATGTATTTGCGCTGGTCTATTCACTGTTCAGCTTTACCGTAGGTGTAGCATTGCTTAGGCTTAGCACACTGAAGTCTACACAAACCGAGGCGGGTCTATGAATTGTCCGGCATGCGGGAACGCGATGACGGAGCTGATGGTGGGCGACATCAAGGTGGACACGTGCAAGAGTGGCTGCGGCGGCTTGTGGTTCGATGAGTGGGAGCTGCGCAAGGTCGATGAGCCTGCTGAATCGCTCGGCTCAGTGCTGCTGGACGTCGAAGTGGATCCGAACGTGAAAGTCGATCGCGAAAAGCGCCGCAATTGTCCAAAGGACACCGACATCGTGATGATGCGCCATCAGTGGAGCGTCAAGCGGCAGGTCCTCGTCGATGAATGCCCGAAATGCGAGGGCATGTTTCTCGACTCGGGCGAGCTGAATGCGATCCGCACGGAGTTTGCCACGGAAGAGGAGCGGCATGAGGCCGCGCGGAAATACTATAGCGAAACGTTCGACGTGCAGCTCGACACCATACGCAAGGAAGATCAGGCAAAGCTGCAGCACGCCCGCAAAATCGCGCACGTCCTGCGGTTCATTACGCCGAGCTACTACATTCCGGGCAAGCAGGAGTGGGGCGCGTTCTAGCCAATATCCACCTTGCAGGAGTAACGGATGCACTATCTGGGTGTTGACGGATGCAGAGCAGGCTGGCTGTGCGTCGGCCTCGATGCAGAAAACCACTGGGCCGTTTCGATCTACGAGCATTTCGATGAGTTCTGGCATCGCTGGCGCGGCGCCAAGCAGATCCTTGTGGACATCCCGATCGGCCTGCGCGATGAAGGCGATGAACGAACCTGCGACCGCGAAGCACGCATGAAAATCGGTGCGCGTCGCTCGAGCGTCTTTCCCGCGCCCTGTCGAAAGGCTCTCGCCGCGCGGTCGTATGAAGAGGCATCCTACGTA
>JBBQYT010000263.1:0-4442 GCA_038208385.1 Longimicrobiales bacterium
CCTCGACAATCCCAGCTACGCGTCGCTCCTCGTGAAGTCCGCTGTCGGTGACTTCGACTGCGCCCTCGCCTCCTACATCACCACCACCGCCCAGGTCGTCGATGAATTCAAGGGCGTCAACATCTACAGTGCCGAAGCGGCCGATTACGATCGGCGCACCGTCAGTGCGGCGCGCACGCAGTACGCGACGTATACTTGTGGACAGTTTGGTGCCAGCTATCAGCCGCTCTCGACCGCCATCTGGCAGGCCGACAATGCGCTGAGAATGTTGAACGGCTGGACGGACGCGGAGGTTTCCGGCAGGGCAGCACTGATTCAGCAGGCGCAGGCCTACGCAGGCTATGGCCGTATACTGCTCGGTGAAGGTTTCTGTACCGCTGCGATCAATGTAGGCCCCGAGCTCACGCAGAAGCAGGTCTTCGCACAGGCGGACTCGATCTTCACACTCGCAATCGCAGGCGCGGACGGTCAGATGCGGAACTTCGCACGCATGGGCCGCGCGCGCGCCCGGCTTGACATGGGAAACAATGCTGGTGCACTCGCGGACGCGTTGCTCGTGCCCGCGGGCTTCATACAACGCGCAAATTACTCGGATGCAAGCACGCGGTCGCAAAACGAAGTGTACAGCCGTAACAACCGCGCGGAAGGCGTCAGCATCGATGTCCAGAATCAGAACGTACAGTTTGCCGGCGTTGCCGATCCGCGCGTCCCGGTCCAGAAGACCAAAGACCGGGCGCCAAACGGCATCGACACCGTATGGGTTCAGCTCAAATACACGACGTTGAACACACCCATTCCGATTGCGCGTTATGAAGAAGCGCAGTTGATTGTTGCAGAGCTTTCGGGTGGCCAAACGGCCGTCAATATCATCAATGCGCTGCACACGAAGGCCGGTCTGCCGGCTTTCCAGAGCACGGATGAAGTCGCAATCAAAAACCAGGTCATCCAGGAACGCGCACACGAGCTGTTCCTCGAGGGACAGCGCTTCTTTGACTTTGGTCGGTTCAACCTGACGTACGACCCGGCGCCCGGGACTCCGTACTGGCAGGGCGGCGTGTATGGCAATCAGCGCTGTTTGCCGCTGCCAGACCTGGAGCGCTACAACAACCCGAACATCAAGTAGGCATGACTATGAAGCAGCTCAGGGGTATCGTCAGTGCATTGGCATTCGGAATCACGTCCATCTATGCGGCCGTGCCGCTGCACGGACAGACTCCGCCGCCGCGTCCATCGGTCGCCGCCAATTTCGACACGACCGATGTAATGATCCCGATGCGCGACGGCGTGCGCATGCACACGACGATCTACTCGCCGCACGGCAACACGGAAGCGCTGCCGATCATCTTCGTGCGCACGCCTTACAGCATCGAGCGCGCAGGCCCGCAGAACTACATGCACCTGGTAGCCGACGGCTACATCTTCGCGTTCCAGGACAACCGCGGGAAATACAAGTCGGAAGGCACGTTCGTGATGCAGCGCGCACCGCGTCAGAATCGCCAGGACCCGAAGGCGATCGATGAAGCGACGGATGCGTATGACAGCGACGATTGGCTCACGAAGAACCTGCCGCACACCAACGGCAAGGTCGGCAAGCTCGGCGGGTCGTATCCGGGCTGGCTCACGACAATGGCACTGCTCGATCCGCATCCTGCGCTGAAAGCAATTTCGCCGCAGGCCTCACCGGCAGACATGTGGATGGGCGACGATTTCCATCACCAGGGCGCGTTCCGCCTGAGTTATGGCTTCGAGTACGCCGCGCGCATGGAGAGCGATTCAAAAGGTCAAAAGAATTTTGCATTCGACGATCCCGATACGTACGCGTGGTACGTAAAGCTCGGATCACTTGCGCACATCAACGAAAAATATCTGCACGACAAGATTCCAACGTGGAACGATTACGTCGCACATCCAGACTACGATGAGTTCTGGCAGCGCCAGGCGGTGTGGCACTATCTCGACAAGCAGAAGACGGTGCCGATTCCGACAATGGACGTGGGTGGCTGGTGGGACCAGGAAGACTTCTACGGCCCGCAGCGCATTTACAAGTCCCTGGAAGCCCACGACACGCAGAACAGGAACTTCATCGTGCTGGGTCCGTGGAACCACGGCGGCTGGGCGAACGGCAAGGGCAGCAATCTCGGCGCAGTGGAGTTCGGCTCGAACACGAGCGAATACTATCGCACGAACATCGAAGCACCGTGGTTTGCGCACTACCTGAAGGATCGCCCAATGGCAAAGCCGCAGCCGGAGGCGATCGTGTTCCAGACGGGAACCAACCAGTGGGTGAATTACGACACGTGGCCGCCGAAGCGAGGCGTCGTGCAGAAGAAGCTGTATCTCGGAGGCGACAAGGGCCTGTCGTTCTCACCACCCAAACCGGCGACGGGCGCTGCTGCATACGATACGTACGTGTCCGATCCGAAGAGTCCGGTGCCGTACCGTCACGCCCCCATCCAGGCGACGTACGCAGTCGGTGGCTCGGGATGGCGCACATGGCTCGTCGAGGACCAGCGCTTCGTCGCCGAGCGTCCCGATGTGCTCGTGTACTCGACTCCCGTCCTCGATGAGGACATCACGGTCACCGGTCAGATCACTGCGCACATGTTCGCAGCGACATCAGGCACCGACAGCGACTGGGTCGTAAAACTGATTGACGTGTATCCCGACGTCGATGTGGCAGAGCCTTCGATGGCGGGCTTTCAGCTGATGATTGCAAACGATGTCATGCGTGGCCGCTACCGTACGAGCTGGGAGAAGCCGATCGCTGCCGTGCCCAACAAGCCGGCCGAATACGCGATCGACCTGCACACGAACGCGCACGTGTTCAAGAAGGGTCACCGCATCATGGTGCAGGTGCAGAGCTCGCTGTTCCCGATCATCGACATGAACCCGCAAAAGTTCGTACCGAACATTTTCAAGGCCAGGGACTCGGACTTCCAGAAGGCGACGCAACGGATCTATCACACCGGTTTGCACGCGTCATACATTCAATTGCCAGTTGAGACTCCAGTATCCGATGCAGCCAAGCGGCCCGTCTCGGTTCGGTGAGCCTCGGCGTGAGGGCTACTGCTTCTCACGCAGGGGCGCAGAGGCGCAGTGCCGCAGCGGTTTGGCACCGAAAAAATGCCAGGCGTCGCGTACCCGGGATATGTTTCGTTCTGATTGTTTGTTTCAAAAAATTGAAAAAATCGAATCGTGATTTGCAGCGCAGATAGAAAAAGGAGCAGACTCGCAGGGGCGGCAACGCCCTGCGGCTCTGCGCCCCTGCGCCTCTGCGTGAGAAGAGGAATACAGAAACATTCCGTTCGTACCCATCTAACGATGCTGCTGACGATCAGCACGCTTGCCACAGCAGGAGCCGCAGAGGCGCAGCAAGTAAGCTGTCCACCTGCGAACGGCCTCGAGCGCACGTGGCGGCCCAATCTTTATTGTGTCGATCTCGTGCCCGTGCCACAACTGCAAAGCCTGTCCGGCACAGTCGAGCTCATCGCCAAAAGGTCGCCGTTCGAGGTCTCCGTTGATCGCGATGGGCACTTGCTCTACAACGCTGCAATTACGCTGAGCGATTTGCCGGATCCGCACACCCTCGGGCCGTATACCACCTACGTCGCGTGGGTTTCGACCGTCGTATTGAACCCGACCATCAAGCTCGGCGAAGTACGCAACGGCCGCGCGACTGTCGGCGAGATTGGCTTCGATCAGTTCATTGTCATGATTTCGGCCGAAGCATCGGCGGATGTGCGCGAGCGACACGGCAAGCTGGTGTTGCGCGGCATGTCTTCCAGTGCGCGCATGCGGCCGACGGACCTCGTGCTGCTCACGAGCAGCACCGCCGACGAGCACAACGGTCACTCTATGGGCGGCATGCACGGCCCATTGACGTGGAGCATGCCGCCAATGGATTCACTGCTCCCGACAACACCCTGGCTCGAAAACCTCAAGCCGACGACGCAGCCATTTCTGCCGCCGGCAAACACAGCGGCACGCGCAACACCACGAAAGATTGTCGCACTGAAGGATGGCGATACACTGCGGCTGACGGCTGCACCATCGAGTCGATTGCTCAACGGACGTACAGTCTCGATGTACAGCTACAACGGCCAGATCAGCGGACCACTGCTGGACGTTCCTCAAGGCGCGACGGTCGTCGTACGGCTGGACAACAGGATCGACCAGCCGACGAGCGTGCACTGGCACGGCATTCGGCTGGACAACCGGTTTGATGGCGCCGTCGGCATGACGCAGGCGGCGGTGAAGCCGGGCGAGCAGTTCGACTATCGCGTGCATTTCCCTGACGCCGGGATCTACTGGTATCACGCCCACGTTCGTGAGGATGTGCAGCAGGCGCTCGGTTTGTTCGGCAACATTCTCGTCCGCCCAAACGCTGCCGGGTATTACGCGCCTGTCGATCGCGAAGAAGCGCTCGTCCTGAGCGATCTCCT
>JBBQYT010000264.1:0-4436 GCA_038208385.1 Longimicrobiales bacterium
CATAGAGCTCGTGGAAGCTGACTTCGATCAGCAGCGCGTGCACTTTTTCAATTGTCCGAAGGCCTCCGCGAATCACACGGTCCTCGAATCCCTGCACGTCCAGCTTGAGCAGAATCTCCGGTATCAGATCGATACCGGCGAGCGCGTCATCGAGTGTCCTGATCTCGACGTCGATTGTTTCATCGTCGTTTGCCTCGGGGAAAGTTCGTCTGTGCAATGGAGCCATCGGCAGGAGCGATGATGTTTGCGAATACACACCGCGCCGCATCGTGGCGACGCTGGTGCCGTCGCCGAGGGCGCAATTGAATACAGTAAACGATGCGACCTGCGGCGGGTTCGCGCGCAGACGGGCGCACTGCGCGGGCTGCGGCTCGAATGAGATGATGTGAGCATCGGGCAGAATCCGCGCAGCCATGTGTGCGAACTCTCCTTCGTGCGCGCCGACATCGATGACGGTTGTGAGACCGAGAGACTTGAGAACGTTGTAGGATTTCGGAAGTTCGTCTGGACGATACCGCACAACATCAAGCCCCGCGGAGCGCAGCGGGAGCCGAAATAAATCACGCAGTCGACGTCCCATCACGCGCGGCTCAATCGAGCTACTCGAGATCCCACTTCTCCACTGCCTGTCCCAGCACCGGGTCTTCCCGGGCGAGCGCCGCGAGCTTCTGCTGCTTGATCTTCTCGGGTGTGAGTCGCTCGACAGGCGCGGAGCGCGCACGCGATGTTTCGCCGTCGGCCGCGCCTGCGCCCTGCTCTGCCGTGCGCAGCGAAATCTGCCGTCCCATGCGCGCGGACAACGACTTCTCGATGGACTTCGTCGCCTGCGGGGCGGCAATCAGCTTCTCGAGTCCTGGTCCCGACGGGAGCTCGAGCAGCACGTTGCCCGGCTCGGGCTCCGTCACCTTTGCCGCTTTCAGAAAGATGCCCATTCCGACCGGAATGCCATCGCCTTCGGCGATCATTACCCGAAATGCGGTCTGCACGTCATCGTAGATCCGCGGAATCGATTTGGGCTGTTCTTCCTCTTCGGGAGCGATCTGCTCGGGCTCAGGACCGGGCCACGGCTCCGGAACAGGAATGGGCAGCGGCGGGGCGACGGGCGGCGGCGCCGGAGCGCGGGACTCTGTGCGTGCCGGCACGCCGAGCTCACCTCGCGGCGCTGTGCGTGAAGGCACGGACTTGCGTGCGGGCGCCGGCGCGGCCGCGCGTGGCGAATCACTGACTGCACCGTTTTGCATTGGCTCGCCGCCGGAAGCCTGCAGCAAATCCTCCAGCTCGACCGTGCGATCGAGATACGCGAATCGCAGGAGCAATGCTTCGAGCATGATGCGCGCGTTGGATGATTTGCGGAGACGTCCTTCGGTGTCCATTTCCGCAACCTGTCCGAGCATGCGCAGGAGATCGCCGGTAGAAAAGCGGTCGGCGCGCTCTGCGAATGCCGCGCGCAAATGTTCGGGCGCTTCCGTGATCGCATTCGCGCCATCGAACCTGATGACGAGCAAAGCGCGGATTGCATCGGCCAGGCCCTTGTAGAATTCGGCGACGTCGTAGCCCTCATCGAGTAGACGCTCGACGAAGCGGAAGATATCGCCATGACGCTTGTCGGCGACGATGTCGAAAAGGTCGAGATACAGCTCATCGCTTAAAAGTCCCAGCACGCGCACTACGTCGGCTACGCCGATACGGCCTTCGGCAAACGACAGCACCTGGTCGAGGAGTGACAGCGCGTCGCGCATGCCGCCGTCAGCGCGGCGCGCGATCGGCACGAGCGCATCGTCATCGGCTTGAATATTTTCCTGCGCAAGCACTACCTTCAAACGCGCGACGATACCCTGCACGCTGATGCGACGAAAGTCGAATCGCTGCGTACGTGAAAGAATCGGCGGCGCGGCCTGCTGAATCTTTTGGGGTTCCGTCGTTGCAAAAATGAAGATGACGCGCGGCGGCGGCTCCTCGAGAATCTTCAGCAATGCATTCCACGCCTCGCGCGTGAGCATGTGCGCTTCATCGATGATGTAGACCTTGTAGCGCTCTTCGGTCGTGGGCGCGTACATCGCGCGCTCGCGCAGGTCGCGGGCATCATCGACACCGCGGTTCGACGCGGCGTCGATCTCTACCACATCGAGCGAAGTCTTGCCGCTCCAGATGCGCTCGCACGAATCGCAGATTCCGCACGGCTCGCCGTCGTCGGTGCGGCTCGGACAGTTGAGGGCCATTGCGAGAACGCGCGCAGCGGTAGTCTTGCCGACGCCGCGAGGGCCGGTAAAGAGATACGCGTGTGCAACGCGTCCGCGTGCGACGGCCGTGCGGAGCGTCTCGGAGACGTGTTCCTGCGTAGCCATCTCGGCGAAACGCCGCGGGCGGTAGATGCGTGCTAAAGCTGTGCGCGTCGGAGGCATTTTGGAGATCGACAGTTCATTGAGTGTTTTGGTACGATGCCCACATTAACTTTTAGTACCCCACCGTCGACCGACGTTCATGAAACCGAAGCAACGGACTGCGGTGCAGCCAGCGAAACCGGACGTGGTTCGATGGGCCCGGCGGCACGCGCGGGGAACCACATCTCCCGCAGCCGCAATGCAGGAAGCTCCACCGCCCTGGCCATAATCACACCGGCGATGATCGAGCCGATCAGGTAGAATGCGATCCGCACTCCCGAGGCTGGCTGAAGCGTGATCCCTGTAGCGTGCTCGAACAGCCAGACTCCCCACGTGTCCACCAGCGGATGCCATAGATAGATCGAATACGAAAAGGTGCCAAGTGTTGCGAGTACGACGATGAAGCGGTTTCCCGGAATCTCAGACAGGAGTACACCCACCAGGAGCATTCCGCTGCCCAGGCCAAAGAGCGTGAGACCGACGGTGAATATAAAAGGAGTCGTCTCCAGGCGAAAAGCGAACGCCGGAGTGAGGAGGAGGGCGCCACAAAGAATAAGCCAGAAGCGAAGCGGTGTGAACAACTCGCTGAACCGCCTGGTGTGAAAATGGTAGGCGTAGGAGATGCCCACTCCAAAGAACAAGGAATCGAAACGAAGATGGGTCGGATACAGGTGCGTCTGATGCGAATAATTCGGATTGTACTGCTCGTGAATCAGGCGCAGGAGGAGCACACAAACCATCACGCACAGTGTCAATGGGATTATTGGAGACAGCGGCGATGAACGCGGCCGATTGAAAGCGAGTACGACCAACAGCACTGGAGCAAGAACCAGGTAGAAGTGCTCCTCGACTGCGAGCGACCAGGTGTGCCCCCACAGGTGAGGGAGGTAACTCTGGAGAAAAAGCAGCTCGGCCACGAGCTGATGTTTGGCAACCGGAAAACCCGATGCCCAGTCTACAATCAGCGTGACTGCAATAAGCGCAAAGAAGGGCGGATAGATTTTCCAACCGCGCCGCGTGTAGAATCGCACAACTGAAATGCGCCCGCGCGATCTGTACTCAGTGAACAAAAGTCCGGAAACGAGAAAGCCGCTCAGCACAAAGAACAGGTCGACTCCAACCCACCCGCCCTGCTGCCACACGAGAAAGAGAAACTTCGCTGAAGGTGACCAGGCATCCGGCAAGGGCGGCAAGTGACGGCCAATTACAAGCGCGACGGCAAGGAACCTGAGCAAGTCGAGGCCCAGAAGTCGGGGCCGTTTTACGATCGCCAGAGATTCGGCATGCTTCGAGTCCAGTCGCAACGTCAATTCACCCGGCGGCAGGCCACGATCTCCAGGTATGCGCCGTTGCTGAACTTGTCGGAAATCGCAGTGGCGATGCCAAAGCCCAGCCGCTCGACGCGCGCCAGAAAGCCCGGGCGCACATCGCACACATCGCCGGCATAGCTGCGCCGAAACGCGATATCAAAACCGGTCGAGTCCAACAGTCGCTTAATCGAGCCGCGACCGAAGCCCTGCACGTGATACGGCGGAAATGTCGGGGCGAGGTTTACGGTCCAGTCGCGGCCACGGAGACGGTAATAGAGATTTGCGAGCTTGAACGCGGGACTTCCTTCGTTCGGTATATCAAGGAAGAGAAGGCCGCCCGGCTTGAGCACAGCGCGAATACCATGCAACAGCGCGCGCGGATCGGGAACGTGCTCCAGGACAGCGGATAGAATGACAATGTCGAAAGTCTGTTCGCCGTAGTCTTCCGGCTGGAAATAGCCGTGCCTCAGTGAAACCCCGTATGTCGATTCTGCGGCCTCTACGAACGCACGCACGGGTTCGACACCTTCCGCGTTCCAGCCGCGGTCGCGCGCGAGCTTGATGAGCTCACCACGTCCGGCGCCGATATCGAGAAGGCTCACGTCGTGCGGTGTCGATGACAGTCGCGCATCGTACAAGCGCGCGAGCAAATTCAGTGTCGATGTCCGGCTTGCGAGTGCGCCGGCTGCGGGATGGTTTTCGAAGTATTCGACGGGGTCACCGTAAACCGCCTCCAGGTCGCGTG
>JBBQYT010000265.1:0-4428 GCA_038208385.1 Longimicrobiales bacterium
TTCCGCTGGTTCGAGCCGAAGCTCGTCGTCGGCACGGGCGGTTACGCAAGCGGGCCTGCGGGCTTCTGGGGATTGCTCCGCGGCGTCCCGATCGCGCTGCAGGAGCAGAATTCGTATCCCGGATTCACTACGCGTTTGCTCAGCCGTTGGGCGCGCCAGGTTCATCTCGGCTTCCCGGAAGCCGAAGCGTATCTGAAGCCGGGAAAGCGTACGCAGATTTTTGCGCTCGGCAATCCGATACGTCCGCCGGACCCACGCATTCAGCGTCCCGATGCACGTCGTTCATTCGACCTGGGTGAAAACGCTGTCGTCGTTCTGGTAGTCGGGGGCAGTCAGGGCGCGCGCGCAGTCAACGAGGCATTGCTCGCCGCGCTCGAGAAAGTGAGCACGGGCGCATTGCCTGCGCAGCCGCGCGGTCTGGAGATCCTGTGGGCCACGGGCCCGAAGCAGTTCGAGAGCGTGCAGCAGAAGCTCGCGCCGCTCGCATTGGGTTGGGTGCACTCGCTCGCATACATCGAGAAGATGCCGGATGCGCTCGCAGCAACAGACATCGCGTTGACACGCGCCGGTGCAATGGCAACTGCCGAGCTGCTTGCGTGGGGCGTTCCGATGCTGTTGATCCCGCTGCCGACAGCCGCCGCGGACCATCAGACGCACAATGCACGCGCCCTCGCCGAAGCCGGCGCCGGTGTATTCCTCGCCGAAGCGGATGTGACGCCCGAGCGTTTGTGGCAGGAAATCATTTCTCTTGCAGGCGATGACAATCGTCGCGCGCAGATGTCGGAGCGAGCACGCGAACGGGCCCGTCCCAACGCTGCGCAGGAAATTGCCCGCAAGCTGCTGACGCTGATGGAGGCCGCGTGAACGAGCGCGCCAGCGCACGCGCAGAGCTGCGCTCGCTCGACCTGTTGTCGATCGCGCGCCAGGGCACTGTCCACTTCATGGGCATTGCAGGCGCTGGCATGTCCGCGATCGCGGAGATGGTGTTGCGACACGGCGGGTCTGTCACCGGCTGCGATACGAATCCCGCGCCGGTCGAATCCCTGCGCACGCTTGGCGCGAAACTTTTCACCGGTCACGATCCCGAGCACGTCGCGAATGCTGATGCAGTTGTAGCGACAGCGGCCGTGAAGCAGGATCATCCCGAGCTGGTCGCTGCGCGCGAACGGGGCATTCCGGTGTTGAAGCGCGCACAGGCGCTCGGCGCGCTGGTGAATCGCGGGACTGTGGTCGCGATCGCCGGCACGCACGGCAAGACAACAACGACCGCAATGGCGACGGCGATTCTCGTCGAAGCGGGACAGGATCCAACGGGCTTTGTGGGAGGACGCGTTGCCGGCTGGAACAGCGGCCTCCGTGCAGGTGGCAACCGCGTGTACGTCGTCGAAGCGGATGAGTACGATCGCAGCTTCCTGATGCTCGAGCCGACCGCGGCCGTGGTAACTGCAATCGAGGCGGACCATCTCGAGATCTACGGATCGCTCGAAGGACTCGAAGAGGGATTCCGCGATTTCCTCTCTCCCGTGCCTGCAACCGGCATTGTCGCCGTCTGCTCCGATGATATGGGCGCGCGCGCGCTGATGCGCGATGCGCGTTCGGCGCGCACCATGTCCTATGGCACTGGGCCCGAGGCAATGCTGCGCGCCGTCGACATTGAGCACGATGGTCCCGGCACGCGCTTCACCGTGATGTCGGTCGGCAAGCCTCTTGGCGAAATTCGCCTGCGCGTGCCCGGCGTTCACAACGTGCGCAATGCGCTTGGTGCATTTGCCGCCGCGCGCCACATCGGTGCGGACTTCGAGCATGCGCGTCGCGCGCTCGGCGGATTTATTGGCGTGTCGCGCCGTTTCCAGGTTCTTGGCAAGGCGCGCGGTATCGTCGTCGTCGATGACTATGCGCACCACCCGACCGAGATCGACGCGACGATTTCCGCAGCACGGGCGGCGTATCCGTCGCAGCGTATTGTCGCCGTCTTTCAGCCGCACCTGTTTTCGCGCACGCGCGACCTCGCAGCGGAATTCGGTCGCGCGCTTGCGACAGCGGACATCGTGTGGCTCACCGACATTTTCCCGGCGCGCGAGCAGCCGATCGAAGGCGTGACGACGCAGCTGCTCGTCGACGCAGTGCAGAGCGCGGGCTCGGCGCCGCCCAACTATGTGGCCGAGCTCGATGCACTCGGATCCCAGCTCGGCGGCTCGCTCCAGCAGGGTGACATCTGTGTGGTGATGGGCGCCGGTAACATCGACAACGTGGCACGCGCGGTTTACGCACGACTGATGGAGGTCGGATAAATGCGATTTTTACGACGCAGGAACAACGAGACCGCCGACGCGGATGTGATCTCGCCACCACGCCCGACCAAAGGCTTTGTCCGCTGGGCCGTCGTTACGCTGATTGCAGCGACCGCAACCGTGTCCGCCGCCGCCGCGCCGCGTTATCTGCGGGACATGGACAGCTTTCGCGCAGAGCGCGTAGAAGTGCTGGGCACGCGGTTCATGCCGCCGGACCAGGCACTCGCTGCGAGCGGAATTACCCAAAACTCGAGCGTATTCGACGATCCGGAAGCATGGCGCACATCGCTGCTCAAGCGCGCGCTCGTGCGCGACGTGAAGATCGAGCGCGTTCTGCCATCGACGCTGCGTATCACGATCACGGAAGCGGAGCCTGTCGCACTCGTACCGACTCCCGAGCTTCGCGCTGTGGATGCGCGCGGCAAGGTGCTGCCGATCGATCTCGCGAGCGCGGGTCTCGATTTGCCGGTTCTCGACCGACTGACAGGCATCAGTCCTGACGGTGTGGTGAGTAATCCCGGTACGCTGCTGATGGTGCAGGAGCTGAATCGCATTCGCGCGGCAGAGCCGGCGCTCGTTGCACGTATTTCCGAGATGCGTCTTGCGACAGGCGGATTTCGTTTGATGCTGCGCGAGCCAATGAATGCTGAAGCGCTGATCTCCGCAGATGCGGATGCAACGCGCCTCCACGAGATCGAGCTCGCTTTCACGGACCTCGCCGCGCGCAATGAATTGCAGAGACTGCGTCGCCTGGACGGCCGCTTCCACGAGCAGGTTGTCGTGGCGCTGAACACATCAAACGGAATCTGAGATGCGACCGAATCTAGTCGCTGGTCTGGATATAGGCTCGACGAAAACCTGCGCCGTCATCGCAGAGCTGACGGGTGAGCGGGGCTCGCCCCGCAGCTCGCGCGCAGGCAGCGAAGGCGGGCGGCTTCCGCTCGTGAAAATTCTGGGCGTAGGACAGGCGCGCACCGGCGGCATGCGGCGCGACGTCGTCACCGACATCGAGGGCACGACGGAGTGCGTGCGCACAGCGGTGAAGGAAGCCGAGCTGATGGCTGGCGTCACCATCGACCGCGTGTATTGCGGCATCGCCGGTGAGCACATGCACGCAGCACCGTCGACTGGCGTTGTTGCCGTCGGTGGCGGCGAGATCACAGCAGCGGACTTGAAGCGCGTGCACGAAGTCGCGCGCGCCGTCGTCGTGCCTGCTGATCGCGAGATCCTGCACGTGCTACCGCAGGAATACGTCCTCGATCATCGGTCAGGTATACGCGACCCGCTCGGCATGGCTGGCACTCGCCTCGAGGCGGAGATCTACATCATCACCGGCTCGACGACGGTCACGCAGAACATTCGCAAAGCCGTGAATCGCGCGGGCTACAAGATCGAAGCATTCGTGCACGAGCCGCTCGCAACTGCGCTCGCGGTGATCGATGCGGATGAAAAGGATGTCGGCGTCGCACTCATCGACCTCGGCGGCACGACAACCGAAGTGGCGGTGTTCCGCGACGGCAAGATGCGCCACCTGTCGACGATCCCCTGGGGCGGCGCGACAGTGAGCAACGACCTCGCAAAGGGCCTCTCGATCACGTACGCGGAAGCAGAACGCGCCAAGGAAAAGTATGGCGTCGCATTCGCCGCGCTGGTCGACCCGCGCGAAACGGTAGAGCTGCCAGCTCCAGGCCCAGGCGCACGCCGCGAAGTCACACGCGAATTGATCGCACACATCATCGAGCAGCGCCTCGACGAAATACTCGGATTGTGCGCCCGCGAGATCGAGCACACGGGCGACATCTCGAAGCTCGGCGCAGGTATCGTCCTCACCGGCGGCGGCGCATTACTGACCGGTGCAGTCGAAGTCGCACAGCATGTGTTCTCGTTGCCGGTACGCATCGGCACTCCGGGAGATGGTCTCACCGGTCTCTCGGACTCCGTGAAGAGACCACAGTTCGCGACGGCAACCGGACTCGCCCTGTACGGAGTCAATCGCATGGTGGAAAGCGGCAACGTTCCGGGGTTTGCGTTTGCCGAGGGTGCTATGGGAAAGATCGTGGCTTGGCTGAAGGAATTCTTTTAAAGCCGTCTATCGTCTTTCGTCTATCGTCTTTCGCTAACTGCAACACACGACACC
>JBBQYT010000266.1:0-4424 GCA_038208385.1 Longimicrobiales bacterium
GGCGTTGACATCTTCCTTGTCTTGATTGGCGCCATCATAGTGATCGGCTTTCATGAGCTTGTGCATGGGATTGCCATGCAAATGTTTGGCGGAAAAGCACAGTATGGATTTTGGGGGAAGGGATTGATGTTCTATGCCACCTCACCGGGGTATGCATTCAAACGCAATCAATACATCATCATCCTTCTCGGCCCACTAGTAAGCCTGAGCGTCCTGGCATGCTGTGGCATTGTGATTCTGTCAGGCTCTTCGCTGATGTGGCTATAACTTATCAGGGCAACAGTTAACGCCAGCACAGCTGGTGCTGATTATTGGATGACAGCAATAGTGCTCCGCTATCCTGCATCCACATATGTTGTAAATCAGCGCGACGGAATGCGAATCTTTCTGCCACCGGTGACACTGGGGGGCTAGTCCCTCGGCGCCATCAACCTGATGAACCGCGGATCCTTCCACAACGACGCGAACGCCGGATTCGGATGCATATACACGGTGTAGCGCAGGCGATTCGCGAATGCATCAGTCAACAGTCCAATCGCGCGATCCCTGTCTCCAAGCCCAGCCGCAATTTCGGCGCGATGATACGACGATATCGGCAGCGGCATCTTTCCAAATACCTTGTCGCCTTCCTGTGTCGCCAATCCCTGTAGTACGCTGTCAACGCGCATCGCTTTCGCACGATCTCCAAGCTTCGCCGCAGCGATTCCTTCGTAGGCGAGCCACGAACCCTTCCGCGGATCCCTCGCGCGCAGATACTTCGCACGCCGACTGAGGTCAGGCCACGCACCAGCCATCAGGTAGAACCACGCGGGGCCGAACAGGTCCGGCTCGACAGACATTTTATCCGCCGGCTGCGAAGCAAGCCAATTCATGGTCCGTTTGCGCGCCTTCGCGGCAATCGCGGGATAACCGTGATATTCCGCTTCTGCAGCAGCGACCGCGAACGGCGACCCGACTTCCCACGTGCCATGCTCCACCATCGCGGCGGCGCGATCGAGCACATCGTCCACTTCCTTTTCACGGCCTAGCGCTGCGAGAGCGCGCGCCTTGCACATGATCACTGCGAAATTCGCCGGATACTGCTTCTCTGCGATTCTCGAATCCGCGAGCTCGCCCCCGAAGTCGCCGAGCATATGTCGCGCTGCGCAGCGGACGTACCAGTAGTCGTACCAGTTCTTCATCCACCCGCGATCGGGATCGACCTTGAGCAATGCATTGAGTGCGGCGCGAGGCTGATCGATCGCGATCGCGACACTGGCGTGAACAAACGGGAAGTACGAATCGGGCGCTTGCCTCGCGAGCTCGGCAGTGATTCGAAACAACTCGGCCTGGTCGCCCCTGTGAGCAGCCTCGAACGCCGACAACCACAGCTGGTTGAACGGACTGAGTGACGATCTCCGCGCTGCGAGCACCGCGGTTATGGAATCGTTTCCTGCCCAACCGTTCAGTATCCCGGCGTTTGCATTGAGGAGCGCGGTCGTGAAGGAAGTATCGAGCTCGTACGCACGCATGAAATGCCTGACCGAACCTTTCTCATCGTGAAAGGCGAACGCATCGACACCCTGGATGTACTCGCGATAGGATTCGAACGACGGCGGACGCCCAGCGGTATGAGAAAGCGCACCGAGTCGCACATCAGTCGCCTCGGCGACAGCCGACACCGCCTGAAGACTGACGCTGTCGAACGCGAGCGTTGGCGAGTCGAGGGGTGCGCTCACGGGAATGAACACGCGCAAGATCGTTCCGTTAGACGCATTGGTGAGCTGCGCCTGAAACTTCAGGCGACCGCCCTTCATGGAGTATGCGCCCGATACAACCAGACCTGCCTGCGCTGCTGCCGCGCGCCGATCTACCACGCTCACGATCCCTGATGAGGCGACGGCTTCGCTGATCCAGTCCACCGCCATTGCCGATACTGCATCGTACGATTTGTTGCCGGTTCGATTCTCGAATGGCGCGATGACAACACGATGCGGATCGAGCACTGCCTTCGGCGGCGGCTTTGCGGATGAAAGGCCAATGACGAGCATCCCGACCGCGAGAACGGCCGCACCAGCAGTAGCTATCGGGATCCATGGTGACGATCGCCGACGGTCCATCGTTGGCGCTGAGGTCCCCGCCGCGATCGTAGCTGCATCGACCGGCGATACGGGCTCAACGAAATGCGGTTGGGATTCTTCACGAATGCGCTTATGCAGAGCCTGCGTTTCCGGTGCCGGCTCTGCATCGAGTTCGGCCGAGAGCCATTCCGAGAATGTGTCGTAGGCGCGAAGAGCCCCGGCTCGATCACCGGCAGATTCCAGAAATGACATCAACCTTCGAAGCGCAGGCTCTTCCTCCTTGGTGAAAGAAAACGCGCGACGCGCAAAAAAAGCCGCTTCACCGATGCGGCGGTCGTTTCTGGATTTGTCTGCCAGCACCCATGCGGCGTTCGCGGCCGCTATGCGAATGCGCTCACGCTCTTGATCAAGCCATCGCTCGAACTCGGGTGCGTCATTGATGAACAATCCATCGGCCAATGGTCCGCGATAGAGCTCGAGAGCGCGCTCGTGGTCATTCGACGAGAGTGCCTGCTCGAGCTCCTGAACATCGGAGCGAATGAATGCCCCATCGAGCATGACCTCGTCGCCGCGGGTGACGATCGCTTCGGCACCCAGAGCGCGGCGAATGTGATGAATGGACTTGCTGAGGGCGTTACGGGAATGAGTCGTGTCGAGCTCAGGCCAGAACATCGCCACGAGCCTGTCGCGGCGAATGAATCCACGCGGCCGGCCGAGGTGCAGATAGAGAAGAAGTGCCAGCCGCTTGGGCTGGCTGAGGATCGCAGTCAGCTCCTCATTGTCATCTCCACGCAGTTCGCTTGCGCCAAGAACGTGAAGCTCGATCATGCCGATTCCGGTGGTTTGGTGAACCCAAATGTCAGTTTATGAAAAGAAAGCGGTCGCGGGAAGAGCTAGGGAAGACCAGCGGAACGAGCCGCCGGGATATTTGCCGGTCCAGAGATATAGTCATGACCCCATCACCCACTAAACGCAGGAGATACAGTGCCCGCAGTACAACTGAAATCCGCCCTCCAGATCGCTGTGGCGCTTGCCGCAATTGTCGCCGTGGCGTCGTGCGATGGTTCGCAAAGCATCGATCCAATGGCCGGTCACAATCACGCTATTGTCGCGCCATCGTTCGTGAAATACGCTTCGCCGCTGGCGGCCCAGGTAAAGAGCGCCACCGCACGGTTCCATTCACAGGTTCAGGCATCGAAGGCCGGCTACGCGCTCGCGTCGCCGTGCGTCTCAAATCCGGCGGCTGGCGGAATGGGATTCCACTGGGTGAATGTAGCAGCGGTCGATCCGGTGTTCGACCCAATGAGCCCGGAAGCCGTTCTATATGATACGCGCGGAAAGCTCATCGCTGTCGAGTACATCGTGATCAACGTCGGCCAGCCGGCTCCGACATTTGGGGGCCAGCCATTCGACGTTGGCGGCGCGCCGATTCCGGCTCCGCACTGGACGCTGCACGTGTGGCTGTACGAGGAGAATTCCAACGGGTTGTTCAATCCGTGGAATCCCGCCGTCGTGTGTCCGTGAGCTAAATAGTGTTCGTTGGTGTGATCTGTGAGCGACCGGATCACGCCAACGGCGGCGCCGTGATACTTTTCGATCTATGAAATCCATCGTGACCGTCGCCATTTTACCCGTGGCTCCCGGCAGCTTTCCGGTATGAGACTTACCGTTCGCGCGCTGATCCCCCTCGCATCTGTTGCACTCACGTTGGGCTCTACCAGCACCCTCACCGCGCAGACCGTACCGCCCCCCCGCCCCCGGGTTCTTGTCATCGCCACCGGCGGAACGATTGCCGGCGTGCAGGACGCCCCCGGCACTACCGGTCAATATCGCGCCGGTACGCTGACCGCCGAACAAATTCTCGCCTCGGTGCCGCAAGTCGCACAGTACGCGCAGGTTGAAACGCAGCAGTTCTCCAATGTGCCCAGTTCGCTCATTTCTCCGGCACAATGGGTGACGCTCGCACGCCGCATTGATGAGGCACTGCGTTCGCGCCCCGGTCTGGCAGGGGTCGTCGTCACACACGGAACCGACCGCCTCGAGGAAACGGCATTCTTTCTGTACCTCACGGTGCGTTCGGACAAGCCGGTCATCCTCGTAGGGGCGCAGCACCCGGCGACCGGGATCAGCCCCGACGGTCCGATCAATTTGCTCAATGCGGTGCGGACGGCCGTGTCGCCACAGGCGGTTGGCAAGGGCGTGCTGGTAGTGATGGACGACCGTATCATCTCGGCCCGTGAGGTGCGCAAGCAGTACCCGCGCGTTGGCGGATTCGCCGGGGGCGAGATGGGAATACTGGGTGTCGTCGGGGCCGACGGGCCGGAGTTTTTTTTCACACCGACACGACGACGCGGGCCAGCGAGT
>JBBQYT010000267.1:0-4422 GCA_038208385.1 Longimicrobiales bacterium
GGCGCTTTTTCTTTGGTGGTAGCTCACGTTACCTCCCCAACTCTACGAGCAGCTCGGCACAAGCGTGCGTGCCTTTCTCGTAGTTCTCCACGCTCATCCATTCGTCGGGGGCGTGCGCGTTTTCTCCCGGCAGGCCGAAACCCATCAGCAATACGGGAGCCTTCAGTACGCGCTCGAACTCTGACACGATGGGAATCGAGCCGCCCTCGCCGGCATAAACAGGCTCGCGTCCAAATGCAGTCTGCAATGCGCGTGCGGCTGCGTCGTAGAGTTTGCCTCCTAGCTTTGCGCGCCATGGCTTGCCACCGTGCAGGTATGTCACCTCGACTTCGACTCCCGCTGGCGCCCTGCTGTTCACATACGCGGTGAACTGTTCGCGAATCTTCTCCGGGTCCTGATCCGGTACCAGGCGGCAGCTCACCTTCGCCATCGCACGCGATGGCAGCACGGTCTTCGAACCCTCACCGGTGTATCCGGACAACATTCCATTGACCTCGAGTGTCGGGCGAATCCACAGCCGTTCGAGCGTCGTGAAGTCTTTCTCGCCGGAAATTGCGCTCGAGCCCGTCTCCTTCAGGAACTCACTCTCATTGAACGGCAGCTTGGAAATCTGTTCGCGGAAATCCGCTGCGGCGTTCACGTCGTCGTAAAAACCGGGAATGACCACGTGTCCGTTTTCGTCGTGAAACGATGCAATGATCTTCGAGAGGGCAATTGCAGGATTCAGAACAGCGCCGCCGTACGTGCCCGAGTGCAGGTCCTGTCCGGGCCCGCGCACATTGATCTCGAAGTAGGCGAGGCCGCGGAGCGATGCGCCGATGGTCGGCATGCCTGGCGCGAACATCGTCGTATCGGAGACGATGATGTAATCGCCGCGCAGTCGTTCGGCGTGCTGTTGCACGAACGGCATCAGGTTTTCACTGCCAACTTCCTCCTCGCCTTCGGCGAGCACGATAACGTTGACGGGGAGCGAGCCGTTCGCCTCCATAAGGGACTCGATCGCCTTCACGTGCATGTATAGCTGGCCCTTGTCGTCAACGGAGCCACGCGCATAGATGCGGCCGTCACGCACATCCGGCTCGTACGGCGGCGTAGTCCACAAATCGAGCGGCTCCGCCGGCTGCACATCGTAATGACCGTAAATCAGCACGGTGGGTGCGTTCGGCCCGGCCTTTCGCCATTCGCCGATGACGACGGGATGTCCTGCCGTCGGCTCGACTGATGTCTCGAGTCCCGCCTCACGCATCCGCTCCGCGAGCCATTCGGCTGCGCGCTTCACATCGGGCGTGTTCTCGCTACGGGCACTGACGCTCGGAATACGCAGAAAGTCGAACAGCTCGGTCCTGAACCGCCCGAGGTTCTGGTCTATGTAGCCATGTACGTCGGCCATCAGGGTTTCCCTGTTGTTGGTTTTCCGAGCAGCTCGTTCAGCAGTGGTGTCGCACGATACACGTTGCGCAGCGCTTCCGTAATTCCTGCCGAGTGAACTGCGACCGTACGAGCAGCGTCCGTCGTGAAGAGAAACTGGTTCGGCAGACCTTCAATGTTGTTGTCGAACGCAAGCCCAACGACACGCGCTTCGCGATCGATGACCGGACTGCCGCTGTTGCCGCCGGTGATGTCCGTCGTCGCAACGAAGTCGAGCGGAGTGCTCATATTCACACTTGTGCGCCGGTCGGCAAACGCCTTCGGCAATACGAATGGATCCTTGTTCCCGAACTCGGTCGAGCGCGCGTACAGACCGTAAATCGATGTAAACGATGGTGCGAGCGTGCCGTTGTACGGATAGCCCTGCACCTTGCCATCGCTTATGCGAAGCGTGAACGTCGCGTCCGGCGGAAGCCTGGTGCCGTATACCGCGAACAGTGCGTGGGCGAGGCGTTCCTGCTGGACGGCTTCTGCAGCCTGAATCTGTTGCCAGCGCGGTGCCAGGTCCCGCGTGCTCGCCTCGAGTGTGCGTGCGAGAACAATGATCGGATCGCTCGCTGTGTCGATCGCGCTCACACCCGCCTGAGCGAGAACGCCACGAAAATTCGCGTCCGCAATTGCCGACGTCGAAATCAATCTGTGCGCTGCGTCAGCAACGGATTCACCCGGCTTCATCGTCGCACGCATGAGCGGATCATCCGCGGGAATCCACTGCCGCAACAGCTCAATGCGCTCGCGCATGATGCGCTCGCCCAACACACTGTCGAGCGGAATATTTCCGGCGAGCTGCGCCTTCATTGCAGCGAATTTGCGACCCTTGAATTCTTCCGACCGCTGCTCCTCAGGAATCGCTGACTGGCGAACGTACCGAATCAGCATCGCAGCCATCTGCAAATGCGGCGGCGCATAAAAATCGAGATTGCTGTAATTGAACCGCGGACTCGTGCGCAGCTTGTCTTCTGCAATCGCCTGGATGCGGTCCCACACATTCCCGTATTGCGTGCGCAACGTCGCATCCGCATTCACGCGCTGCTGGAATTCCCGCTCCCATTTGACCTTGCGTGCCATCAGCAGCGTGTCGCGCAGACCGCCTTCCTCACCGCGCAATGACTTCAGGTTGTTCTCGATCTCGAACAGCTGCTGCCGCGCCGATTGAGTCGCCTCCGGACTCCTGCTCGACACATCCACCATCAATTGACGCTGATCCTCGAGATAACCAATGAGAAACGGGTGCCGGTAGATCCGCTCGTACATCAGCTGCGAGACCGTCGCCATCCGGTTTGTCGTGCCCGGATTTCCGGTGACAAAAACCGGCTCACCTTCGGCAGCACCCTCAGCGCGCCACTTGAAATACTGCGACGTGCGCGCAGGCGTCACACTGTCGGGCTCGTACGCGCGCACAAACGACACGTCGAGGGCGTAGCGCGGATACGTAAAGTTGTCCGGATCGCCGCCAAAGAACCCCGCCTGCAGCTCGGGCGCGAAGACCAGCTTGACCGGCGCCCAGCGCTTGTACTTGTACAGCTGGTACTGACCGCCGTGATACAGCGTGACAACTTCACACACCATCTTCGACGCACTCGTACACTCGTCTTCGATTTTCTTGCGCTCTGTTTCCTGCATCGCGGCCACCTGCGCTTCTGCAGCCCCCGCGCCGGCTTTCGCTACGCGATCGGTGACGTTCTGAATCTCGATCAGCTGGTCGACATACAGACCCGGACAGAGTTTTTCAGTCTTGCGCGTCGGCGCATAAAAGCCAGCGGCGACGTAGTCCGTGCCGGTCTTCGACTGCGCTTCGACGCACTCGCGCGCGCAGTGATGATTCGTGACGATCAGGCCGGTCGCAGATACGAAAGATGCGGAGCAGAAATCGCCGAAGCGGACGGAAGAAAGACGCACATGGTCAAGCCACTCGCTCGTCGGCTTGAACCCGTAGCGCTGTTCCCACTGATCGAGCGGCGGATTCTCGAACGTCCACATCGTGCCGAGCTCGAGACCCGTGAGCTGGACATGCTCGGCTGCGCGCAGCGCAGCTTCAGGCGGCGCCAGCGGGGAGGTTATTTGCACCGCCGCCTGGCTTACCGCTGCAGGCGTCGGTGAAGTAGTAGCGCTCTGTTGTGGTGTCGCCGGCGCGGCCGTCACCCTCTGCGGTGCCGGCGATGATGCCGGAGGCAAATCCTTCTTCGAGGCGCACGCCGTGATTGTGAGCGCGAACAAGACAAAAAAGGCCGGCGTGTGTTTCACTGAAAATCGCATTCGAGCTCCCAGCGAAGGTGAAAAACTTTTAACAGAGTCAATAGATCATCCGGCCAGGATGCAAAGATTGAAAAGTGGTCCGGTGAGTTTCGCCATTTTTTCCAGCCATTCAGGACCGGGTGATGTAGCGGCATCACTCCGAGCCTGCAAGCATGCGCTGGAAGGGCTCCGGCAGCCTGGCTTCGAGGGTCTCCGGCAGCTCGGGAAGGTGCGCGGCGCTGAGTGTGTGCCAGAACAGATGCGTCCCTGGAGCGCCGTTTTCCAGAGCGTCCGTCAGTTCGGCGGCAGACTTTGCGGTATAGGTAGAGTCCAGCTTGAGACCGAGCTCTGCAAAGCGGTTGCTGGCCTGTGTGCCCCGCTCGGTCGCGCGACCGTAGCCGGTTCCTACGTACCCGTGCATGATCGTGAGCCGGCGCCGCACCTCCGCGAGGGGCGGAACAGGCACGCCGGAGCGCGCCAGGTTGCGGAGTGTGGCGCGCAATAGCCGGACGAGCGCGTGCTCACCCGCCACGAGCTTGCTCACGATGCGTGCGCCTGCGAGCTGCGTCGGCAAACCAGCTATCGCCAAACCGATCGCGAGGCCGGCGGACGTGCCCAGTGTGCCGGCCGATAGATGGATGACGTCGGGCGGCGGCGCGATCCCCTGCTCGATCTGCTCCGCCAGCTCCAGACCCGCGCTCACATAGCCCAGGGTCCCGCTTACGTCCGACCCACCGGCTGCGATCACAAACGTCCGTT
>JBBQYT010000268.1:0-4422 GCA_038208385.1 Longimicrobiales bacterium
TCGCTGCGCGAGCGCGCGAACGCATTCGCCGTCAGGCTACGTTCTGCCGGCATCAACGCCAACTGCGCGGACGGAAGCTCAGCAGTCGGTGGCGGCGCGTATCCGGAAGTCGATTTGCCAACAACGTTGATCCTTGTTGACGGAAAATCGCCGGACGGGCTCGATGCCGCGCTTCGGGCGCTCGACACGCCTGTCGTGGCACGGATTGTCGACGATAGAGTCGCGTTCGATCTACGCACCGTATCGCCGAACGAAGAAGACGCACTCTTTGCCGCGATCTGTAGTGTCTGTTCCTGAGGCAGGCCGCCCGGCGGCGTTCCTGGACCGCGACGGGACGATCATCGTCGAGCGGCAATACCTGTCCGACCCGGCGGGTGTGGAGCTCGAGCGTGGAGCCGCACAGGCGCTCGCAGGCCTCGCCCAGGCGGGCTACGCGCTGGTCGTGATCACGAACCAGGCGGGCATTGCACGCGGTCTGTACGGCCCACAGGACTTCGAGGCAGTGCAGGCGCGCCTTGTGGAGGTGCTCGCGGAAAAGGGCGTTCGGCTGGACGGCGTCTACCACTGCCCGCACCACCCCGACTTTGGCGGTCTGTGTGACTGCCGGAAGCCGGGTGTCGGCCTCTACCTGCAGGCCGCAGATGACCTCGGCCTGGACGTGCGACGTTCGCTCTATATCGGGGACCGGCTGCATGACGTCCAGCCCTCGCGGGTGTTGGGCGGCACGGGGATTTTGGTCCGAACCGGCTATGGCGCCGGCGAGGAGTCGGGACTGCGGCGGGGGTGCTTGGCTGTCGATGACCTTGCCGAGCTGCTGGCCAGGCTTCCGGAGATTCATGCAAACCGGGAACCGGTCACGGATCCCTTGCCTTTGGCAATTGACAGCAAGCCTCATGGCGCCTAACGTTTTAAGAGAACCCCAGTGTGTGGCGGGGGTATTGAAATGTGCAGAATAACGCAGCGGTGCAACGGGCTCCGCGCGCAACGCCCAAGGAGGAATCGATGACCATTACGGTCACCAGCAACGCGGCCGCTGAAGTTCAGAAGTTCATGACGGAGCAGGGCGCCGCAGCGACGGCGGGTTTGCGCGTCGCGGTGCTTCCGGGCGGCTGCTCTGGCTTTCAGTACGGCTTGAATATCGAGGACGAATCGCAGGACGATGACGAGATCTTCGATATCAACGGGCTTCGCCTCTTTGTGGATCCGTTCAGCGGTCAATATTTGAACGGCGTCGAGATCGATTACGTGACGACCATGATGGGCTCGGGGTTCACTTTCAAGAACCCGAACGCTTCGGGCGGCTGCGGCTGCGGCAGCTCTTTCACCGCCTAGCGCAATCCTGGCAAAATCAGAAACGGGCCCCCAGGAACTCTGCGGGCCCGTTTTTGCTTAAACGCTTAGACGATAGACGATAGACGATAGACGAAAGCGAGAGATGATCCAGCTCAGCCCCGAAGTCTTTGCAAGTCCGCTGCACTATGCGAAGCTGCCCGTCGAGGAGCTCGTGTCTCGCATCGCGCGTCGCAAGGCGGAGCTCAACGCGGTCATTCTAGGTCATTACTATCAGCGCGTGGAGATCCAGGCTGTCGCCGATTTTCTTGGCGATTCGCTTCGTCTCTCGCAGCAGGCTGCAAGCACGGACGCAGATGTCATCGTTTTCTGCGGCGTCCACTTCATGGCCGAGACCGCCAAGATCGTCTCTCCCGACAAAACAGTGTTGATGCCGGACCTGTACGCCGGCTGTCCGATGGCGGACTTCGTCACTGCCGATGCGCTGCGCAAGCTGAAGGCGCGCCATCCGGAAGCTGTCGTCGTCGCTTACGTGAATTCGACGGCCGCTGTGAAAGCGGAATCCGATATTTGCTGCACCAGCGCGAATGCCGTGAAGATCGTGAACTCGGTAGCGCGCGACCGCACGGTCATCTTCGTGCCGGACAAGAATCTTGCCGAGTACGTCGCAACGAAGACGGGTCGACGCTGTGTCAGTGCTGCGGCAGAAGCGCGCGGCGCGGCGTTCCAGGCGGGCGACATCATCGCGTGGGACGGTCACTGCTATGTGCACGATGATCTCGCCATCGAAGAGCTCGAGCAGGCGCAGCGCGATCATCCGAATGCGAAGGTCGTCATTCATCCTGAAGCGCGCAGCGATCTGCTGGAGCGCGCAGACTTCGTGGTGTCGACATCCGGCATGGCTGATCTTGCAACGCAGTACGATGAGCTGATCATCGGCACGGAGCGCGGTCTCATCGACAAGCTGCAGGAGCAGTATCCCGAGAAGACGTTCGTGCCGATCTCGCGCGCTGCGGTGTGTGGCAACATGAAGGTCAACACGCTCGCGAAGCTTGCATGGTGTCTCGACAATCTCGAGCACGAAGTGAAGCTCGATGAGACGATTCGTCTGAAGGCGGAGTCTGCACTGCGCAGAATGCTCGACCTGTCGGGTGGGCGCATCGAGCCGACGGCAGAAGAAAAGCAGTTCGAGGATGCAGCTGCGAAGGCGAGAGGCTGCGGCTGCGGCTGATCGCCCCACGATGACTCCCCAACACACTCCATTCGAGATCGAGACGTTCACGTCCGCGAATTGGGATCAGAACGCGTACATCGTCCGCGCTCGCAGTGGCAACGGCGCTGTCGCCATAGATCCGGGCGGTGAAGGCGCGACGATGGCGATCTTTCTCGAGCGCGCCGACGTAAAGCTGGACGCTATTCTGCTCACCCACGCACACATCGACCACATCGAAGGCGTTGCTGGACTCGTGAGTGCAACGGGAGCGCCCGTGTATCTGCACCCGGCCGATCGCATGCTGTACGACCGCGCGTCCGACCAGGCTGCAATGTTCGGCGTGCACGTCACGGAGCCGCCGCCACCGGAGCGTGAGCTCAGGCCCGGCGAAACACTTCGCTTTGGCGATTTAATTTTCGATGTGCGATTCGTGCCCGGACATTCACCCGGCCATATCCTGCTGCACGCGCCTGACGCAAACGTCGCATTCGTAGGCGATGTTGTCTTTTTCGGCTCCATTGGCCGGTGCGACCTGCCGGGCGGCAACTTCCAGCAGCTGATGAAGTCGATCCGCGAGCAGGTCCTTACACTGCCGGATGAGACCGTGCTCTACAGCGGGCACGGCCCCCCGACGACTGTTGGCCACGAGCGCGCATCGAATCCCTTTCTCATCACCACCTACGGCGGCGGCGGCATCGCTTGAGCACACGCGTCGCCGTCTTCGCCTCGGGCGGCGGCTCCAACCTGCAGGCCCTCATCGATTCATTTCACGGCGCCGCCGGTGTCTCTGCGGATGTCCGCATCGTGCTCGTCATCACCGATCGTGAGGAATGCGGCGCACTGGATCGCGCACGCACCGCAGGCATCGATTACGCGGTGATCCGGAATGATTCCTCAACGGATCCAGGCGATGTGGCGAGGGCGATGATCGACGCTTTGGAAGGTGCCGGCATCCAGCTCATTGCGCTCGCAGGCTACGTGCGGTTGATTCCCGCTGCTGTCGTCGCGCACTACCGGAACGCCGTCCTCAACATACACCCGTCGTTGTTGCCCGAGTTTGGCGGCAAGGGCATGTACGGCGGACGCGTTCACGATGCCGTATTGCGATCCGGCTCGCGCGTGACCGGCGTGACAGTACACTTCGTCGATGAGGTCTACGATCGTGGAGGCATCATCGCGCAATGGCCGGTGCCTGTGCTGCCGGAAGACACGCGCGATACACTTGCCCGGCGTGTGCTGCAGGTCGAGCATTTACTGTATCCGGCTGCACTCGAAGCCATTGTCACCAAAAGCATTACTGACGAACGGCCACAACCGCCGCTCGACAAGGAAGCCATCGAAACACCGACGCGCGAGCAGGTGCGCCGCGCGCTCGGATTGAACTG
The DNA here is from genome assembly GCA_038208385.1 of Longimicrobiales bacterium. Taxonomy (GTDB): domain Bacteria; phylum Gemmatimonadota; class Gemmatimonadetes; order Longimicrobiales; family RSA9; genus JBBQYT01. The sequence goes on from JBBQYT010000268.1 coordinate 3,889, forward strand.
ACACGGGAGAATCATGGCGCGGGCGATCATTAGCGTTTCGGACAAGACGGGTATTGTTGAGTTTGCGCGCGGACTGCAGGAAGCCGGCTGGCAGATTCTGTCTACGGGCGGCACGTCGCGTACGCTACGCGATGCAGGGCTGCAGGTCACTGATGTAAGCGATGTCACGCACCATCCTGAAATGATGGACGGGCGCGTAAAGACGCTGCACCCCGCAATTCATGCGGGAATTCTTGCGCGTCGAGACACCGTGGAGGATTTGCGCGCCCTCGGCAGCCAGGGTTACGAGCTTGTCGACCTCGTCGTCGTCAATCTGTATCCGTTCGAGCAGGCCGCGCGCCGCAATGCACCCGTTGCAGAAGCGATCGAGCAGATCGACATTGGCGGGCCGAGCCTGTTGCGCGCTGCTGCAAAAAATCACGCGTACGTCTACGTGGTCGTCGATCCGGCTGACTACGCACGTGTGCTCGAAGCAATTCGCCACACCGGTGGCGACGACGCGCTCCGTCAGGACCTTGCCCGCAAGGTGTTCGC
>JBBQYT010000269.1:0-4406 GCA_038208385.1 Longimicrobiales bacterium
CGTCATCTGGGATGTCAGCGTCGATCGCGCGCGTCGTGCATTCGGCCGACAGCTCGCGCGCGAGCAACCCGCCGACGCGGACATCGTCTTCAGCGTTCCGGACTCCTCGAACTCCGCCGCGCTCGGCTACAGCGAAGAAAGCGGCATTCCACTCGAGCTGGGTCTCATCCGAAATCACTACGTCGGCCGCACGTTCATTCACCCAACGCAGGCCGGCCGCGATTTCCGCGTTCGCATCAAGTACAACCCGGTGCGAGAAGCCATTGCAGGCAAGCGCGTCGTCGTGATTGATGATTCGCTCGTGCGTGGCACCACGAGCCGTGGGCTTGTTGCACTGATTCGTGAAGCCGGAGCACGCGAAGTTCATTTCCGCGTTGCGAGTCCGCCGGTACGCTTCCCGTGCTACTACGGCATCGACATGCCCACGCGCGAGGAGTTGATCGGCGCAAACCACACGGTCGACGAAATTCGCGCGCACCTGAACGTCGATACGCTCGGATATCTTTCGCTCGACGGAATGCATTCTGTAGTCCGTGAATTCGGCCCGTTCTGCGACGCCTGCTTCTCCGGCGACTACACTTCCCCACTGGTCGATATCCAGCAAGGATACGCCGTCAGCTCGCATTGCTAGGAGCAACATGCCCAACGCCTTCGTCTATTACTTCGGCGCCGGCCACGCGGATGGTGGCAGAGCAGATAAGGCGCTGCTCGGCGGCAAAGGCGCAAACCTCGCGGAAATGACGCGCATCGGAATTCCGGTTCCACCGGGATTTACGATTTCGACGGAAGCGTGTCGTGCATTCCTGCGCGAGAAAAAGCATCCAAAGGCGCTGCGCGGCGAAGTCGAAGCTGCGGTCCGTCGTCTCGAAAAGGACACGGGCAAGAAGCTCGGCGGCACCGAGCATCCATTGCTAGTGTCCGTGCGCAGCGGTGGGGCCGTTTCGATGCCTGGGATGATGGACACGATCCTGAATCTCGGACTCAATGACACGACCGTCGAAGCACTCGCGCGGGCATCGGGCGAACCGCGCTTCGCGTATGACTCCTATCGTCGCTTCATCCAGATGTATTCCGACGTTGTGCTCGGTGTCCCGCAAAAAGACTTCGAGGCACTGCTCGAAGGTCGCAAAATCATTCGCGATGTCGAAGCGGATACCGCGCTCGAGTGGGAAGACCTCAAGGCGCTCGTCGTCGAATACAAGATTCTCGTCGCCCGCGAGACCGGGCAGAAATTCCCCGAGAATCCGACTGACCAGCTGTGGGGCGCGATCGAAGCGGTCTTCCGTTCCTGGAATACAGACCGCGCCGTTGCCTATCGCAGACTCAACAACATTCCTGATGACCTCGGCACCGCTGTCAGTGTCGTCTCCATGGTCTACGGCAACATGGGTGGAGACTCCGGGACCGGCGTCGCGTTCACGCGCAATCCCTCGACCGGCGAAAAGAAGATCTTTGGTGAATTCCTGATCAACGCGCAGGGCGAAGATGTGGTTGCGGGAATCCGCACGCCGCTATTGATCCGTGAGATGGAGCGCGCACTGCCGACGGCCTACAAGGAATTACTGCAGGTCCAGGCCACGCTCGAGCGACACTACCGGGAGATGCAGGACATCGAGTTCACGGTTGAGAAGGGCCGCCTCTACCTGCTGCAGACGCGCATAGGCAAACGCGCCGCTGCAGCAGCCGTGAAGGTTGCGGTCGACATGGTCGATGAAGCGCTGATCACGCGCGAAGAAGCAGTGCTGCGCGTGGATCCGCAACAACTCGAGCAATTGCTGCATCGCAGGCTCGATCCGGCTGCAGAAACCGTCGTGTTGTCCACGGGATTGCCCGCATCACCCGGCGCTGCTTCCGGACAGGTTGTCTTCTCGCCCGACGTCGCGCACGAGCGCAATGCAAAAGGCGATGCCGTCATCCTCATCCGCAGCGAAACCTCGCCCGACGACTTCCATGGGATGGTTGCAGCCCGCGCGATTGTCACATCACGCGGCGGTATGACATCGCATGCAGCGGTCGTTGCGCGCGGCATGGGCAAATGCTGCGTTGTCGGCGCGCACGATCTCGAAGTGGACGAGAGCCGCGGCATTGCGATCGCACATGGCCGCGTCATTCGCGAGGGTGACTGGGTTACCGTCGACGGGACGACCGGCCGTATTTTGCTCGGCAAGGTTGCTACCGTCGAGCCCGAGCTGTCCGACCAGTTCCACATCCTGATGGGCTGGGCGGATGCAGCGCGTACAATGAAAGTGCGCACAAACGCGGACACGCCGGCGGACGCGCAAAAGGCGCGCGAATTCGGCGCCGAAGGCATTGGACTCTGCCGCACCGAGCACATGTTCTTTGAAGGTGATCGCATCATCTCAATGCGCGAGATGATTCTCGCCGTGACGGAGCAGGAACGCCGCGCCGCGCTGGCAAAATTGCTCCCAATGCAGCGCGCGGATTTCAAGGGCATCTTCAAGGCGATGGACGGCTTGCCGGTCACGATTCGCCTGCTCGACCCGCCGTTGCACGAATTCCTGCCTCGGTCGGAGGAAGACTCGCGCCACCTCGCGCAGATTCTTCACATCGACGAAGCGCAGATTCTGCACGCAGTGGAGCGCCATCGCGAAAACAATCCGATGCTTGGCCTCCGCGGCTGTCGTCTCGGCATTACGTATCCCGAGATCACGCAGATGCAGGCGCAGGCAATCTTCGAAGCTGCACTCGAGGCGATGCAGGAAGGCATCGATGTGCAGGTCGAAGTAATGATTCCCCTTGTCGGGAATGTGAAGGAGTTTAGTCGCCAGGAAGAAGTGATCAGGGACATGGCCGAGCGCGTGCTCGGGAGCGACACGAAGCTGCCCTACCTCGTCGGCACGATGATCGAGCTTCCGCGTGCTGCGCTCACGGCGCGGGCAATTGCCGAAGAAGCGGAGTTCTTTTCGTTCGGCACGAACGATCTCACGCAGACGACGCTTGGCATCTCCCGCGATGACGCAGGCACGTTCCTGCCGTATTACATCGAGAACGGCATCCTGCCGGATGATCCGTTCCAGGTGCTCGATCGCGAAGGCGTCGGCCGCCTGATCGAGATCGCAACCCGCGAAGGACGGTCTGCACGCCCGAGACTCAAGATCGGTGTGTGCGGCGAGCACGGCGGCGATCCGCGCTCCGTCGAGTTTTTCCAGAACATCGGGCTCGACTACGTGTCATGCTCTCCGTTCCGCGTGCCGGTCGCGCGCCTCGCGGCCGCGCACGCAGCGCTACGCACAAAACCCAAAAGCTCTCCGAGTGATTCGGAAGGAATTCGTCCACTGACGCCCGCGGTGGCGGGAGACTGATAAATTGTCTAACAGCATGACTGAGCGTTTTTCCGCGCGAGCGGCCGCACTGCGGCCGCTCGTGTGCATCGGAGCCCTGGTGTTCGCAAATGCGTGTTCACACGCGCCACCTCCGGCGCCGGCCGCGCCGTCAGCGCGTGTGGAAGCGCCAACGCCGCCACCACCGCCGGCATACACGGGCCCGACCACCACGCAGCTCGTGTTTCTCGGCACAACCGATACGCACGGCCGCATTCTGCCGTTCGACTACTACACACGCCAGCCAGTCGAATACGGCCTCGCCCGACTGAAACCGCTGATCGACAGTGTGCGCGCCGCCAACCGCGGCCGCAGCTACCTGTTCGATTCAGGCGACATCATTCAGGGCAATCCGCTCGGCTACGTCTACGCACGCGTGCTTCCAGAAAAGCCTAACCCGATCATCCGCGCGATGAATCTCATGCACTACAGCGCGAGCGCGGTCGGGAATCACGAGTACAATTACGGCCTCGAGCATCTCGCGCGCGCAATGAAACAGGCGAGTTTTCCATTCGTATCTGCCAACACGTTCAAGTACGGCACGAATGAGCACGCATACGCGCCCTATGTCCTGATTCCGCACGTCGTCGCTCCCGGCGACACGATTCTCATTGGCGTCACGGGCAACACACCGCCCGGCGTGATGGTGTGGGACAAGGTCAACGTCGAGGGCAAGCTGCAATTCCGTGATGTCACTGAGTCATTGAAGCCGGTCGTCGCGGAGATGCGCGCAAAGGGCGCAGACATCGTAGTGGTGCTGTCGCACGGCGGTCTCGAGGGCTCGAGCTATGACACACTGACGACTGGAGTGCCCCCGGAAAACCAGTCTGCGCGCGTTGCACGGGAAGTCCCGGGCGTAGACATTATCTTTCTCGGGCACACGCACCTGGAGCTTGCTGACACGACGATCAACGGCGTGCTCATCACACAGGCAAAGAACTGGGCGCGCAGCGTCGCAGTCGCGACGTTTGCACTCGAGCGCACGGCCCGGAACAACTGGCACGTCGCCAGCAAGCACGCCGTCCTGTTGAAGGCACGGCCGGAGCTCGTCGATTCCGCATTTGT
>JBBQYT010000270.1:0-4391 GCA_038208385.1 Longimicrobiales bacterium
ATTCGAGTTTGGCACGGCACCGGATGGCACACTTCTGTTGATCGATGAAGTGCTGACACCGGACTCCTCGCGATTCTGGCGCCGCGACGCGTATGCGGAGGGCAGAGGTCAGCCTTCGCTCGACAAGCAGCCGGTGCGGGATTATCTCGAGGGTCTGGTGCAGGCGGGCAAATGGAACCGCGAGCCACCGCCGCCCGAACTCACGCCCGAAGTCGTGCAAACCACGTCGGCGCGCTACCGGAACGTTTACGAACGGCTCACCGGATCCACGCTGGAGCAGAATCGGGAGCGTGCGAAATGAGAACACCCGGAAGACTGCAGCGCGGCGTCATCATCATCCCGAATGCGTTTACGATCGGGAGTCTGTTCTTCGGCATCTGGGCGATCGTGTCGGCGTCGCGCGGGAATTTCGAGGAGTCTGCCTGGCTGATCGTGTTGGCCGGCATAGCGGACATGATGGACGGACGCGTTGCGCGCGTCACGAAGACCGGCAGCAAGTTCGGTGAAGAGCTGGACTCGCTCGTCGATGCAATCAGCTTCGGTGTGGCCCCCGCGCTCATCATTTACTTTCTGTTTTTGCAGGACGGTCGCTGGAACTGGATCGCGTGCTGGATTTTCGTGTCCGGAATGGTGGTACGTCTCGCGCGCTTCAACGTCGAGCAGGCAGGCCACGCAAAAGTCGCATTCCACGGACTGCCGTCACCCGCAGCCGGAATGATGCTCGCATCATTCTATCCGTTCACACGCACGACATTCTTTCAGGAACACTTTTCGGGACTTCCATGGAACACGGTCATGACAGGGATGATGGTCGTCCTGTCCGTGCTCATGATGAGCCACGTGCTGTATCCTGTCGTTCCGAAATTCGGATTCCGGTCCGTAAGAGGTCTCATCACGCTCGTCGCGTTCCTGGCCGGCTTGGTCGCGGCACTTACGATCCCGCGATTATTCTTTTTTCCTGCGCTGTTCATCTACGTGTCGTATGGCATCGTAAAGGCCGTCATCCTCGGTTTGTTCGACAGGCTCGATGATGACGATATGGATCCAATGCTCGATTACGATGACACGGAGCCGGATGAAGCGGGCGCGGAGTTGCGCGAGATCAGCTACCAGGAATTGAATCCTGCGGCGACGCGCGCACGGCAGCAGCAACAATCGCGCAGTGGCAAGCGCCGGCGCCGGCGCGGCGGCGCTACGCAGCCGCAGGCGCCACAGCGCACGCAAGGCGAGGGCAGGCCGCAGGAATTGCGGCCGAGGCCGCCAGGGAATGTCGAAATTCCGTTCAAGCAAAAGGGCCCAGAGGAGGTGAAGTGAGCGCGTTCACTGCAGAGGTGCGCATCTCTCCGCGCGCAGGACTGCTGGATCCTGAAGGCAATGCGGTGCAAGGCGCACTGCACTCTCTCGGCTTTGATGGCGTTGAAGGAGTGCGCATGGGCCGACTGATCAGGCTGCGTCTCGAGGCAGACTCGCTCGAGTCCGCGCGCGGCACCGCTGAAGCCATGTGCAAACAGCTCCTCGCCAATCCGGTGACCGAAGATTTCGAGATTCACCTGGAGGATATTCGCTGATGCGAATTGCGATCATAACCTTTCCGGGTTCGAACTGCGATTACGATTGCTACCAGGCAGCAAGACATGTCATTGGTGCCGATGCGCGCTATGTCTGGCACCGCGAGGAAGCACTTCCCGAGCCCGACATCGTGGTGTTGCCCGGTGGATTCAGTTACGGCGACTACCTGCGCGCCGGCGCAATTGCCCGCTTCAGTCCCATCATGAACGCAGTCAGTCGCTTTGCGGAAGAAGGCGGACCCGTTCTCGGCATTTGCAACGGTTTCCAGATTCTCTGTGAGGCCGGCATGTTGCCGGGCACACTGCTGCGCAATGCGTCGCTGAAATTCGTCGGACGCAAAGTCTACGTTCGCGTTGAAAACGATGACACGATGTTCACGTCGCGCTACCGCGATGGCCAGGTGCTCGCCCTGCACGTCGCGCACGGCATGGGCAATTACGTGGCGGATCCGGATGTCATCTCGGAGCTCGAAGCCGATGGCGGTGTGGTCTTTCGCTACACGGACGCCGACGGCCACGTCAGTGACGACGCGAATCCGAACGGCGCAACGAATGGAATTGCAGGCGTGATCAACGCAGCAGGCAACGTAATGGGACTGATGCCGCATCCGGAGCGCTCGGTAGAAGCTCTGCTCGGATCGACCGATGGCCGCGGCATCTTCGAGTCGCTTCGCGATCATGTAATGGGTGTAACGAGCGCAGCGCTGACAGCCACTATGGGCCGAGGATAGTGCCAGTGACAACCTCCCCACCGGCACCGCGGCCGGGCGACCCCGAGATCACATCCGCACTCGTTGCAGAGCACGGGCTGTCAACGGAAGAATACGACCGCATCCGCGGAGTGCTCGGCCGCGAGCCGACGTACACAGAGCTTGGGTTGTTCAGCGCGCTGTGGTCCGAGCACTGCGGCTACAAAAACTCGAAGCCCTTGCTGCGCACACTGCCGACAGAGGCGCCATGGGTGCTGCAGGGCCCCGGTGAAAACGCAGGCGTCATTGACATCGGCGATGGCTTTGCGGTCGCATTCAAGATCGAGTCGCACAACCACCCGTCAGCAGTCGAGCCGTATCAGGGCGCGGCAACGGGCGTTGGCGGCATTCTGCGCGACGTCTTCACGATGGGTGCGCGCCCGATCGCAGTGCTCGATTCCCTGCGTTTCGGTTCGCTCACGCGACCGCGCGTACGCTACCTGTTCGCAGGCGTGGTCAAAGGCGTCGGTGATTACGGCAACTGCGTCGGCATACCGAACCTTGGCGGCGAAGTCTATTTCGATGACGCGTACGAAGGCAATCCCCTCGTCAATGCGATGGCGATCGGACTCCTCAAGACCGATGACCTGATTCGTGCAAACGCATCCGGCCCCGGCAATCCGATTCTCGCTGTCGGCGCGCGCACGGGACGCGATGGCATTCACGGCGCGACGTTCGCAAGCGAAGAGCTGACGGAAGCCAACCAGGCGCGCCGTCCGCAGGTGCAGGTCGGCGATCCGTTCACCGAAAAGCTTTTGCTCGAGGCATCGCTCGAGCTGATCAAGAGCGGACACATCGTCGGCATCCAGGACATGGGCGCGGCCGGTCTCGCCTCATCGTCAACCGAGATGGCTGCGCGCGCAGGCACAGGCGTCGACATCGACACATCGCTCATGCCCACGCGCGAGACCGGCATGACGCCGTACGAGATCCTGCTGTCGGAATCGCAGGAGCGCATGCTCGTCGTTGCGAAGCAGGGCCATGAAAAAGATGTCGTGCGAATTCTCGAGCGTTGGGAGCTGAACGCACACGTCATTGGCCACGTCACGGACGATGGACTGTACCGCGTACGCGAAAACGGCGTCGTAGTGGCAGAAATTCCGGGCGAGCCTCTCGTCGATGGTTGTCCGACATACGTGCGGGAGGCGCGCGAGTCCGAAGAGATTATTCGCCTGCGCACGCGTGACACGCGCGAGATCGATCGCGGCGCCGCCGCCACAAACCCGACGCGCGTGCTGATGCGGCTGCTCGGTGCGCCGAACATCGCCTCGAAGCGCTGGGTGTACGACCAGTATGACAGCACCGTACGCTCGAATACGGTGGTCGGCCCGGGCGGCGATGCGGGCGTTCTGCGCGTGCGTGGCACCCACAAGGGCATTGCGGCAACCGTCGATTGCAATGGTCGCTACGTTTACCTGAATCCGCGCCGCGGTGGCATGATCGCCGTTGCGGAAGCAGCCCGAAATCTCGTCTGCGTTGGCGCGCGTCCGCGTGCGGTCACGGACAATCTGAATTTCGGCAATCCGCTGAAGCCGGAAGTCTATTACCAGATGAAGGAAGCGGTTGCGGGCATCGCAGAAGCCTGCCGCGTGCTGGAGACCCCGGTTGTGAGCGGCAACGTGTCGCTCTACAACGAGAGCCCGACGGGCGCGATCTACCCGACGCCCGTCATCGGCATGGTCGGAATTGTCGAGAACATCGACCGCGTGCTCGGCATGGGATTCCGCAACACGGGTGACATCATCGTGCTGCTCGGAACGAACACGGATGAGCTCGGCGGGTCCGAGTATCTGAAAGTCGTCTACGGTGAAGTGGCGGGCGATGCGCCGAACGTGGATCTCAGTGCAGAGAAGTCGCTGCACAACGCGATGCTGGACCTGGCCGACCGCGGGATGTTGCAGAGCGCGCACGATTGTGCGGAAGGCGGACTCGCCGTCGCACTCGCGGAGTGTGCAATGTCGGACCACGCGCGACTGTTCGGAATTGAAGTGAAGCTGTCGGACGCGCTCGACGCAGCACCGCTCCTGTTCGGCGAAGCGCAAGGCCGCATCATCGCGACGTGCGAGGCTTCACG
>JBBQYT010000271.1:0-4387 GCA_038208385.1 Longimicrobiales bacterium
GGCAAGCGAGTGACACGTCGGGCGGAGCGTGATGAAGTCGACCGTGCAACTGCGCTGCGGGAGGATGAGGATCGCGTGCGGCAGGTTACGCGCGAGAAGGTCACGCATTACAATCTGAAAATGAAGGTGAGCGAAGCGGAATGGCAGTTCGACCGCAACAAGCTCACGATTTATTTTACGGCGGAGCGCCGCGTCGATTTCCGTGAGCTGGTGCGCGATCTCGCGCGCACGTTCCGGACGCGCATCGAGCTGAAGCAGATTGGCGTGCGTGATGAGTCTGCGCTGCTCGGCGGAGTTGGTCGCTGCGGGCGGGAGCTGTGCTGCTCGACGTGGCTGCGCGAGCTGAAGCCTGTGAGCTTGCAGCTTGCCAAGGACCAGAGGCTTTCGCTGAATCCCGCGCAGATCTCCGGATGCTGTGGCCGCCTGATGTGCTGTCTCACGTACGAGCACGAGTCGTACGTGCAGGCGCGCAAGAAATTTCCGCGCGAAGGCAAAACCCTCACAACGGTTGTCGGTCGTGAAAAGGTCATCAGTGTCGACATCTGGCGCGAGCGTGTTCTTTTGAAGGATGGAGAGGGCAATCGCCGGACGCTGGGACTGCTGGATCTCAAAGCTGAAGTCGCGCGCGCTGGCGCCGACGAGCTGGACCGTGATAGCTCGGATTAGGGGCCACAATTGAGCAGCGACAAGTTTTACTACATCACGACGGCGATCGATTACGCGAACGGCTCGCCGCACATGGGTCATGCGCTCGAGAAGATCGGCGCAGACGCGATGGCGCGGTATCGGCGGCGGAAGGGCGAGCGCGTGCATTTCGTGATGGGCATGGACGAGCATGGCGTGAAGGTGCTTCAGAGCGCGGAAGCATCGGGGACATCACCGCAGGAGTGGGTGGATCGCGTCGCGGAAGAGTTCCAGGCGCTGTGGCGGACGCTCGGCATCAGCAACGACGACTTCATGCGTACGACGCAGCCGCGGCATCGTGAAGCCGTACAGGAAATCGTGCGCCGTATGCAGGCATCAGGCGACCTGTATCGCGGCAAGTACGAGGGTTACTACTGCGTCGGTTGTGAGGCCTTCAAGCGGGATGACGAGCTGGAAGGGACGCCGCCCGATGTACGCTGTCCGATCCATCCGACGCGGGAGCTGCAGTGGACGACGGAAGAAAACTGGTTCTTCCGTTTGTCGCATTACCAGGAGCGTCTGCTGAATCTGATTGACGATCATCCGGAGTTTGCACAGCCGGAGATCCGTCGCAACGAGATTCGCAAAGTCATTGAGGGTGGCCTCGAAGACATCTCGGTGTCGCGCTCGCGGATCCCGTGGGGCGTGCCGTGGCCGGGTGACGAAGAGCAGACGGTTTACGTCTGGATCGATGCGCTGACCAATTACCTCGCCGCGACAGGATTCCCGGCGGACAGCTACGCGAAGTACTGGCCGGCGGATTGTCACGTTATCGGCAAGGACATTACGCGCTTTCACTGCCTGTACTGGCCTGCGATGTTGATGAGCGCAAACGTCGATGTGCCGCGCAGCGTGTGGGCGCACGGCTTCATCACCTTGAGCGGCGACAAGATCTCGAAGTCTGAGGGCGTACGCTTCGAGGTGAGCGATGCTATCGAGCGGCACGGTGTTGAAGCGCTGCGTTATTATCTGCTGCGCGAAATCCCGTGGAACGGCGATGGTGAGTTTTCGTGGGAGCGTTTCGACCAGCGCTATACATCGGACCTGGCGAATGATTTCGGCAATCTGGTGAACCGCACGATCTCGATGATCGAGCGGTATCGGGAGGGTGTGGTACCGGAGGCGGGTGAAACGAGTCTCGACGCGGAAATCGCGGGAGCGCTGCTTCGGTATCGCGCTGCAATGGATGCGAATCTGCTGCATCAGGGAGCAGCGGCGGCCATGGGCCTGGCTTCTGCAGCTAATGCCTTCATTGAGCAGCGGGCACCGTGGGCGCAGGCGAAGGATGCTGCACTGAGTGGTGATCTGGACGCGACGCTGGCGTCGCTGGCGCGGGCACTGATTGCGCTGACGACGCTGCTGGAGCCGTTTATGCCAGTGAAGATGCGGGACCTGGCAGGGCGACTATCGCTGGACGAAGTGCCGCTGCTGGACGATGTCCTCAATGCGGGTGCCGCAGGACGGCACGTGACGCGCGGCGAGGTTCTGTTTCCGAAGGAAAAGACGTGAGCGAAAGCCGCAACGCACCAAACGTCGACGTCGACAACGCAGCGCTCACGCTGGAAGTGGACGTTGACGGTATTGCCCGCCTCACGTTCGACCGCCCTGACAGCAAAGCAAACATTCTCACTGCGGGCGTCATGGCCCGGCTGGACGCACTCCTCTCGGAAATCGAGGAGGGCGCGCGCGGCGCGCGCATTCGCGTGCTGGTGATTCAGAGCGGCAAGCCCGGGATGTTCATCGCCGGGGCGAATGTCGATGAGATTCTTGGAATTTCGGATCCTGCGGAAGGCGAAGCAAAGGCGCGCGAAGGACAGCGCATCTTCACGCGCATCGAGAAGCTGCAGATTCCGACGATTGCTGCGATCAACGGCGTGTGTCTCGGTGGCGGCACCGAGATGGCGCTCGTGTGCAAGTATCGCATTGCGGCAGATGCGCCGGAAATGAAAATCGGTCTGCCCGAAGTACAGCTCGGCATCATTCCCGGGTTTGGCGGAACTGTGCGCCTGCCGAGACTGATTGGCCTGACGGCAGCGCTGCCAATGATCCTGACGGGCAAGACGCTGAACGCAAAGCGCGCACAGCGCGCTGGCTTGATCGACGAGCGTGTGCATCCGGCGATTCTCGCGGAGCGTGTGACGCAGGTCGCGCGCGAGCGTGCAGCCGGTGGCAAGGCGCCGGAGCACAAGCTGTCGAGACTCGCGCGGATGACGGACGCGACGCCAGTAAAGAGCGTCGTTCTGTGGCAGGCGCGCAAACAGGTGATGAAGCAGACGCGCGGGAAGTACCCTGCCCCGCTGGCGGCGCTGGACACGATCGACAAGACTCTCGGCGAACCAGTCGACAAGGCCCTCGCCGTCGAAGCGCGCGCGCTGGGACGTCTCGTCGTCACGGATGTCTCGAAGAATCTGATCCACGTTTTCAAGCTGATGGAAGCTGCGAAGAAGGCGTCGCCGGCGGCGGCGCCACTTCCGTTCAAGAGCGTGGCGGTGGTGGGCGCGGGCGTGATGGGCGGCGGGATCGCGCAGCTGCTGGCGCATCGTGACCTGGCCGTCCGGATGAAGGACATTCGCGCGGACGCACTCGCGCACGGATTGCGCACCGCGCGTGAGCTGTTCGACAGCATGGTCAAGCGCAGCAGCCTGGACAAACGAACGGCCGGTCAGAAGATGGATCGCATTGCGCCAACGCTCGACTATTCGGGATTCGGCGCAGTGGATCTCGTGATCGAAGCCGTCGTCGAGCGAATGGACATCAAGCAGGCGGTTTTGCGGGAAACTGCGGAGCATGTGCGGGACGACTGCGTGCTGACATCCAACACGTCGACGTTGTCGATCACCGAGATGCAGAAGCCGCTCGCGCATCCGGAGCATTTTTGTGGAATGCACTTCTTCAATCCAGTGCATCGCATGCCGCTGGTGGAGATCATTCGAGGTTCGCAGAGCTCGGATCAGACACTGGCGACGGTGTTCGCGCTTGCGCGGCGCCTCGACAAGACACCGTTGATCGTAAACGATGGACCTGGCTTTCTGGTCAATCGCGTGTTGAGCCCTTACCTGAACGAGGCAGGCTGGCTGCTGGGTGAAGGCGCGTCGATTGAAGCTGTAGACCGTGCGCTCGTCGATTTCGGGATGCCGATGGGGCCGTTCCGGTTGCTCGACGAAGTCGGGCTCGATGTCGCGCGCCATGCCGCAGGCGTGTTGCACGACGCGTTTGGCGAACGGATGCAGCCAGCGCCGACACTCGTTGCGCTGCAGCAGACAAAGCGTCTGGGCAAGAAGGGCGGTGTCGGTTTTTACACGTACGAAGATGGCCGCGAGAAGGAAGTCGATGCGACCGTTTACACAGAGCTTGGCGCGACCGTGCCGACTGTGCGCAAGGAAATGTCGTCGGACACAATTCGCGACCGTCTGCTGCTTGTAATGATCAACGAAGCTGCGCTCGCGCTGCAGGATGACATCGTCTCCAAGGCTGGTGATGTGGACCTGGGGATGATCACGGGGACCGGCTTTCCACCATTCCGCGGCGGGCTTCTGCGCTACGCAGACACTGTCGGCCTGCCCGTCATTCTGCAGAAGCTATCGCACTACGAACGTGACAAAGGAGCCCGCTACCAGGCCGCGCAATTGATTCGGGACCGTGCCGCAGCAGGCAGAGGCTTTTACGACTGAGGTCCGGCAGCATGCCTGCGACGATGTCGTCA
>JBBQYT010000272.1:0-4365 GCA_038208385.1 Longimicrobiales bacterium
CCAGCTCTTGCCGCCGTCCAGCGACTTGTAGACGCCGTCTCCGTACGAGACAACTCGTTGCGCGTTATTCTCGCCGGTGCCAACCCAGATGACGCTCGGGTTTGCATGATCGATGACGACAGTTCCGATCGAGAACGACCCTTGACCGTCAAAGATCGGCGAGAACGAGATGCCTCCGTTCGTTGACTTCCACACGCCGCCTGCCGCTGCGCCGACGTACCAGGTGCGCTTGTCCGAAGGATCGATTGCGATGTCCGCAACACGACCTGACGTTAGCGCTGGCCCGATCGATCTCAGCTTGAGCCCGGACAACAATCCCGATGTGAACTTGGCGCTGTCCGGCGGTGCAGCGGGGTTCTTGTTATTGGTCCTGCTTTGCGCGCCAGCAACTGTGGAGGCGGCGAGTAGTACGAGTGTCGCTAGCGTGCGCATTATCGGTTTACCTATTCAGGGCGGACTTGATACGTGCCAGGTGATGCCAGCTATGGCGGACAGCGTGATCTTCAAGTACAAACTGCGCTGTCACGGGCGCACCGAAGCTCAGCGAGAAAGGCGCTGCGTTGTCGAGCTCGTCGTCCGTAAAGGTGCGCACTGCGTCGGCCGCGGCTTTGCTGTTCTTTCGCAGAAGCGCAATAGCGTCAGCCTTTGTCGTGCGGCCGTTGTCCTTCGCGTGACCGGCGTTCATCTCGGCAACGGCTTCCCACGTTACCTCAGTCACGGCATTGCCGCCCGCGATTGCCCGGGCAAGATCGACCTCGATTGGATAGACGCTTGCAACATGATGTACGGCAACACCAACCGGCCGACTGTCGCGGCCGCTTCCTGGAACGGGAGTGTTCCATTCGGCTTCGGAAAGCCCTTCTGCAAAAATAGCCAAACCATTCGCGCCTTCTTCGATGCGATCTGCCAGTGCCTCTGAACGACGACTCATAAATCCCCCTCTGGGGCAGGTGTTGATGGATAAGCGATTATGCAGGGAAGTGAGCGCCCGGGGCAAGTCAGCTGACGAGGAGTTTACACCTCACCATAGCGATGCCAGAGGCTGGCGACCATTGCAGATGGGTCTGGCGGATTCCCGGTGACTTTTTCAATCAATGCCGGCGCCGGGTAGCGCCTGCCGTGCCGGTGAACGTTCTCCGCCAGCCACGATCTGAGCGCTCCGAAGTCGCCCGCTGCAAATGATTCTTCCAGCGGGCCAACCGCACGCTCCGCCGCTTCGAAAAGCTGCGCAGCGTAAACGTTGCCAAGGGTGTAAGTGGGGAAGTAGCCGATCAGACCCTCTGACCAATGAATGTCCTGAAGGCATCCGGTGCGATCATCGGGCGGCGTGACACCGAGGTAGCGTTGATATCGTTCGGTCCACGCTCCGGGAAGGTCGGCGGCCAGAAGATCTCCGTCGAGTAGTGCGCGCTCGAGCTCGAAGCGGATGACGATGTGAAGATTGTAGGTGACTTCGTCCGCTTCAACACGGATCAGTCCTGGAACAACGTGATTCATTGACCTGCGAAACGCATCGAGCGATACGCCATCAAGCTCCTTCTTGAACGATCGTTCAAGTTGGGGGAAGACGTAGCGCCAGAACCCGTGAGTTCGCGCGACAAGGTTCTCCCACATCCTCGACTGCGACTCGTGAATCCCAAGCGACACCGCTTCACCCATAGGCGTTCCGTAGTTCTCAGGGAGAAGACCTTGTTCATACAGGGCATGCCCAGTCTCGTGCATGTCGCCGAGGAATCCGCTGGCGAAATTGTTCGACTGAAAGCGCGATGCGATTCGCACATCCCCCGGACCAATGGTCGAACAGAATGGATGCGGTCCAAGATCGAATCGCCCGCCTTCAACATCAAATCCGAGTTTGGCCGCGATCTCCTCGGCGAAAGCGCGCTGTCTCTCCACCGGAAGGTCGCGGTCGAGCGCGGGTGCCGGACGGTCCTTGAGCGCCTCGACAATCGGCACGAGCTGTGGACCCAACTCGGCAAACAGAGTCGACACCTGCGCAGCTGTCATGCGCGGTTCGTAGTCATCCAGCAGCGCGTCATAGCGGACGCCTTCGTAACCCATGGCGTCTGCTTTTTCGCGGGCGAGCGCAAATGTCTGATCGAGCCACGGTTCGAAAGACTTGAAGTCGTCCTTGTCGCGCGCTTCCGACCACGCCTGCGACGAGAACGCAGATACCCGCGACAATTCCTCGACCAATCGGCGCGGCAACTTTGTCTCCTTGTCAAAATCCCGGCGGAGCTCACGCACGTTCACAGCTTCTACCGACTCCGGGTCGGCGACGATTGATGTGTCTTCGATGTCACTAAGAAGCTCGCCAATGCGCGGGTCGGTGGAGCGATCGTGAACAAGGCCCGCGAGCAGCGCCATTTGATCGCCGCGATGCTTGACGCCGTTGCGCGGCATGACGATCTCTGCATCCCATTGGATGAGGCCGAGGGTCGAGCTTAGTACGGATCGTTCGCGCGAAAGCCGAACGAGCTCCGCGTAGGCATGTTCAGGAATCACGATTGTCGATGGTTTGAGTGATCGGTATTAACTCGCAAGCAGAATCTCATATTAATCAGGGAATCGTCAGGAAGGAGTCCGGCTGGTTGCGCTGCACTGGGCAGGGCTCCAGAATGTTCGAATGCGTACCTGCCATTTTCGCATGGAGAAAATATGAACATCGCACGCTCGTTGATCCTTACGTTGGCCATACCGGTTGGCCTTGCCGCACAAACACCAGCGGCTCCACCTGCCGGCCCGCCAGTAGATCCGATCACTACTGCGTTCCGGAATCGTA
Source organism: Longimicrobiales bacterium (assembly GCA_038208385.1). GTDB lineage: Bacteria > Gemmatimonadota > Gemmatimonadetes > Longimicrobiales > RSA9 > JBBQYT01. The sequence continues at coordinate 2,783 of JBBQYT010000272.1, forward strand.
CGATGGCCTTGCAACGAAATCTTGCGCAGGCCTTCGATTCTATTCCCGCGTCAAAATACAGCTACAAGCCCACTCCGGCGCAGCTGACAATCGGATCCATCGCCCAACATCTGGCGAACGACAACTACTTCTTCTGTGGCGAGTTTGGCGCGATGAAGCCGACCCGCGCCGTGGCTGATACAGCGACGGCCGAATCTATCAAGGCGACGTGGCCACGCGAAACACTGAATGCGCAACTCAAGGAGTCCTTCAAATTCTGCGAGGATGCCTTCGCCCAGCTCCACGACTCGAACCTCGGCGACCAGATCTTGGTCAACATCCCGAGTGGAGGCACGCGCACGTTTTCACGCGCTGCGATGGTGCTGGGACATGCGCTCGATGTCGCCGATCACTACAGCCAGATCGCGAACTACATGCGTCTGAACAACCTTATTCCGCCAACGGCACTGCCGCGTCCGCGTCCAGCAAGCTGACGTATTGAAATCTTGGTCCGGCGTTCTTCTGACGTCGGGCCGAGGTGCTACGGCTCGAGGCGGTCCCGCGCCTGCATCAGCATCTCGATCGCGTCCGCGAGATGCTCTTCAGCGATGTGGTGCTCACCACGTTCGGTTCGCAGGTGATGTGCCTGCATGAGCACATCGACATCACGAAATCCTTCCGGCGTCTCGAACTTGTAGCACGCGATCTCGACGGTAAGACCATTCGGATCCTTCATGTAGATCGAGTCCATGAAACCGCGATCCTTCTGATAGAATGACACGTTGTGAGCCGTGAGTCGCGCAGGCGCCAGAACGAACGTCGCGCGGGACACGTTGAACGCAATGTGGTCCACCGACCCGACCTCGCGCGGTGCCGGACGACCGGCGTCTTCGCGTGACTCGTTCGTGAAGACTGTCAACAAACGACCGTCGCCGGGATCGAAGTAAAGATGATTTTCATCAGGGTTGCCGAGGTTGGGCTGCTCCATCACGAATGGCATGCCCAGCACGCCCTGCCAGAAGTCAATCGCGCTCTTCTTCGTCGATCCGACGATCGTGATGTGATGCACGCCCTGGATTTGAACTTTCTTCACGCTGGACTCCTGCGATAGTGATTGCGGCTCGATCACTCAACCGTGTGGATATTTGCTCGCGTGCGCCATGTTTGCAACCGGCCGTCGCGCATCCGCACGAACAATCCTATCTTGTGCGCGGATATGATCAACAACCCTGTGCACCCATCGCTCCCTTGCTACCCGTGCCCTCACGATGCTTCGTGTTGTGCCTACGGCACATCGTTGTCAGCAGAGGAAGCTGCGGCGATCGAAACGAATCATGGGCCCGGATTGGTTTACTGGACCCGCTGGGGTGAATGGCGTACGCGCGTGAAAAAGGGACGTTGCGTGCTCCTTATCGACGGCGGCTGCACGATTCACGACCGGTCGTACTACCCTACGATTTGCCAGGGTTTTCCGTGGGTGGATGGCGATACCGGCGAACCTTACGAATACGACGTGACAATCTGCGGCGAGATTGCCGCACATCCGGAGCTGATTGAACTTCGGCGCGGGAATCCGCCGAACTAGCGCCGGGAGATCATGCCTG
>JBBQYT010000273.1:0-4364 GCA_038208385.1 Longimicrobiales bacterium
CCGCCCTCGGATTCGTCGACGTAGTTGCCACCTTGCCACGGCGCCAAAGTACTCGCCTTCCGGCCGGCGTGCGCGAGCTGTGTGCCTGCAACGGCGCCCTGCTTGTCGATGAACTGCACACAGCGCGCGAGCATCTCGACGTGCGCGTCGCTGTAAATTCCGAGATCTACGGGCGAGATCCGTCCTTCGGCACTGACCGCCGTCGCTTCCGTCATTACGAGGCCCGCACCGCCGACGGCACGGCTGCCCAGATGAACGAAATGCCAGTCATTGGCAAAACCATCGACACTCGAGTACTGGCACATCGAGCTCACACCCACGCGATTTCGCAGTGTCACACCGCGAATCGTAATTTCATCGAACAAGCCGCCCGCCATTCAAGTCCTCCCGAGTCGCGACCTTACATATCGTAACGTTCTGGTGTATTGGATTAAGCAGCGTCGGATGGTTATTGTTCCAGTCAGACACCATTCCACGATCCGGGAGCGCCACATGAGCGACCGCCAGCGAGTGCCGACCTCAGCGCCGTGGGCCGCAGTTATCGGCTACTCGCGCGCCATACGCGTCGGCAATCAGGTCTTCGTTTCGGGAACCGCTCCCGTCGATGACGATGGCAAGGTCGTTCACGTCGGCGATCCGTTCCTCCAGGCGCGACGCTGCTTCGAGATCATCACGAAAGCGCTGCGCGAGCTGGGTGCCAGTCCCGAGAATGTCGTGCGCACGCGCATGTACGTAACCGACGCAAAACAATGGACCGAAGTCGGCATGGCCCACGACGAAGCCTTCGGCCACGCACTGCCCGTCACCACGCTCGTCGAAGTCTCCAGATTTGTCGATCCGGCGATGCTCGTCGAAATCGAAGCAGAAGCCATTATCCCTGCATAGAAGCAAACCGAATGTCGAATCCACTGCGCGAGCTGTTCGGTTTTGCCAAGCCACGCTCCTCACTCGTCGAGGTGCTCTCGCCGAAGCGTACGTTCGACGACGTGATTCTGCCCGCGAACACGCGTCGCGCACTCGATGAAGCGCTGCAGCAGGTGCGGAACCACGCATTGATCTTCGACAAGTGGGGTCTCGGCGAACGACACAGCTCGGGCCTCGGACTCGCATTCAACTTTGCAGGCCCGCCCGGAACCGGCAAAACGATCTGTGCAGAAGCAATCGCACACGCGCTCGGCAAGAACCTGCTCGTCGTCAGCTACGCAGAAATGGTTTCGATGTGGGTCGGTCAGACCTCAAAGAACCTGGCCGCAATCTTTCAAACCGCTGTAGACGATGACGCAGTGCTTTTTTTCGATGAAGCCGATGCCGTCGCCAGCAGGCGCTTCACTTCCGTGAGCGATGGCTACGCACGCGAAGCCAACGCCGTCATCAACGTGCTCTTCCGCGAGCTCGAGCGCTTCAACGGCGTCGTCATCTTCGCCACAAACCTCGCCAGCAACTTCGATCCCGCATTCGAGCGACGCATCCGCACACACATCTTCTTCGAGATGCCCGGCGCGGAAGAACGCGAACGAATCTGGCTCGTGCAATTGCACGCGCAGAAAACGCCGCTCGGTGACGACGTCGACTTCAAGCTGCTGGCGGAAAAATTTCAGGTGGCGGGCGGAGACATCAAGAACGCCGTACTGAAAGCAGCTACCGCCGCCGCCGGCGAACCACTGCCCGACATGTCGAAGCGAATTCACCAGCCGCACTTCGAGCGCGCCATGCAGGACGTAATATCCGCCAAACGCGTAATGCAGCAGTCAATCTTCTCGGACACGGACCCGATCATCGAAGCAACAAAGGAAATCCGCCGCACATCCTTCATCACCACCCGCATTGCCGCATTCGCCCTGGCGATTGCGGTCCTCGCATTAATTCTGGAGCTGACGCGTCGGTAACGCCCTCTTCCGTCGGCCTGTGTGAGGATTTTACGTTCTCTCGCAGGGGCGCAGTGGAACGGAGCCGAGCCGCAGCGAAGCGAGGGTGCAGCTTCGCTTGAAAAATAGAAAAGAAAAATGCTTTTTATTGACGTCTCAAGGGTGTCTGGTTACTCGAAAGAGTCGCTGCGACTCTGCTCTGCTCAGTCCCCCCTGCGTCCCTGCGAGAGAACATTTAAACCCCTAGCGCGCGAAAATTTGGGCGAGGGTGAGTCCAGGATGAGGAAAAGGGCAGTCGACCCCGCACGGTCGCTGCCCCTTAGGCGTTACGAGCAATTTTGTGTGGCAAGGGGGCCACTAAGGTAGGTGGCCCGTATCCGCCTCGCATTCCTTTATGGCAATCCGCGGGCCATAGTTTCATTCCGATTCAATTACTCAGATTCTGGTGGGCCTTCATAATCGTCCTAAAGTGGTGCGGGAGATGGCATTAGCGTGAGCGCATTGCCGGTCTTGAGGCTCTGCAGCCGACGTCTTTCGCTCCAGGATCCAGCTCTCGGCAGGCCGTACCAGAGCGTGAAAAGTGCGTACCATTTTCGCGTATGTGCACAAAAATTCTCGATTCCGTTCTCGCACAGGCGCGTCGAGTCGATCAATCCGATGAGGACGGCAATGTTCTGTGACACGGCTTGTTTAATGCGAATTAAACAAGCACATGGGAAATGCTCAGGAATGGCCCACCGATACGGGTGACGTCAGTACGGCTGTCCAACAGTCGGATGTCCTGCTGAGAACCGGCGCCTTGCAGAGCGCGATTTTCAATAGCGCCAATTTTTCGAGTATTGCGACAGACGCCAACGGCGTGATCCAGATCTTCAACGTTGGCGCAGAGCGTATGTTGGGCTACACGGCCGGCGAGGTGATGAACAAGATCACGCCGGCCGATATTTCAGATCCGCTGGAAGTTGTTCTGCGCGCCACTGCGTTGAGTGAAGAATTCGGCACCCCGATCGCCCCCGGATTTGAAGCACTGGTTTTCAAAGCCTCGCGCGGCATAGAGGACATTTACGAGCTGACGTATATCCGCAAGGACAGGAGCCGGCTGCCTGCGGTGGTTTCGATCACCGCGCTGCGCGACGATGAGGATTGCATCATCGGGTACCTGCTGATCGGCACGGACAACACTGCGCGCAAGGAAGCGGAAGAAGCGCTGCTGGCAGCGGGGGCGTTGCAGCGCGCAATTTTCGATAGTGCGAACTTCTCGTGCATTGCGACCGATGCGCACGGAGTCATTCAGATCTTCAATGTCGGCGCGCAGCGGATGCTGGGTTACACGGAAGCCGAGGTCGTGAACAGGATCACGCCGGCAAAGCTGCACGATCCGCAGGAAGTGATTGATCGAGCGATCGAGTTGAGCATCGAATTCGGTACACCGATCGCGCCGGGTTTCGAAGCCCTTGTCTTCAAGGCATCGCGCGGGATCGAGGACATTTATGAGCTGACCAAAGTCCGTAAGGATGGAAGTCGTTTCCCGGCGAGCGTGTCGGTCACCGCGCTGCGCGACGTTCACGACACGATCATCGGCTATCTCCTGATCGGTACAGACACCACAGCGCGTCAGGAAGTCGAAGAAGAGCGGAAGAAGCTCGATCAGGGGCTGCGGGACCAGCAGTTCTACACGCGCTCTCTCATCGAATCCAACATTGATGCGCTGATGGCAACCGACCCGCGCGGCATTATCACTGACGTCAACAAGCAGACCGAAGCGCTCACGGGCTGCACACGCGACGAGTTGATCGGCGCGCCGTTCAAGGATTACTTCACGGATCCGGTGCGCGCCCAGGCGGGCATCAATCGCGTCCTGAAGGAAGGCAGAGTCACGAACTACGAGCTTACCGCGCGCGCAACGGATGGCACGCAAACAGTGGTGTCGTACAACGCGACGACTTTTTATGACCGCGGCCGGAAGCTGCAGGGCGTGTTTGCGGCGGCGCGTGACATAACGGAAGTGAAGCGCTTCGAGCACACGCTTCAGCTGAGCGAGATTCAGCGGGAGCGGGACGCGACTCATGCTGCGGAGCTCGCAGTCGTCAACCAGGAGCTGGAAGCGTTCAGTTATTCCGTGTCACACGATCTGCGCGCGCCGCTGCGGCATATTCACGGCTACGTTGAGATGTTGCAGCGCGTCACGGAGGGTCAGCTCTCGGACAAGGCGGTCCATTATCTGAAGACGATCACCGACGCAAGCGAAGAGATGGGCCAGCTGATCGATGACCTGCTGGCGTTCTCACGTGTGGGCCGTTCCGAAATCGGTGGCACATCGATTCACCTGGATCGGCTCGTCGAAGACGTCATCCATTCACTGGAGATGGTTACGAAGGATCGTGCGATCAGCTGGCAGATTGCCGAGCTTCCGACAGTTCAGGGAGATGAAGCCCTCCTCAGGCAGGTACTGACCAATCTCATCGACAACGCGCTGAAATACAGTCGCAAACGGGACCC
>JBBQYT010000274.1:0-4357 GCA_038208385.1 Longimicrobiales bacterium
CGATGCGGCCGTCCGGGCCGACGGCCCAGCCGGAATTACGGGTGTCTGCAAATGCGATGCTGTTGTAGCCCACTTGATCGAAGGTCGCCCAGGTCAACGCCAGGTCCGTTGTGATGTCGGAGCCGGACAAGCCGACGGCAATTGCCATTCTGCCATCCGTCCTCGGCACGTATGCAACGCCGGAACGATAGCCGTGCGGGTATGTGTTGGTCGCCGAAAACCATTCGTCGCCGTACTTGTTTGAGCCCGCGATGTTCAGGTTGCCTTCCGTCGGCTTCCGGTAGTCACCGCCTACGGCGAGGCTGCGCCGACCCTTGTTGTCGCGGAGTGCAAGCGAGAAAATGCCTGCCGATGGACTGCCCGCAGCAATCGGCACTTCAGCAGCCTTCCAGGACTTCCCGCTGTCTCTGGATCGAAACACGCGCGCGACGGATGAGCCGCCCGTTCCGAAATACGCAACACCGTTTTCTGCGACGACGAGGTTCGTCCCACTCGCTGCAAAGCCGCCCTCGTTCTCGAGCGCGGGCGGCATGCTGTCCGTCGGCATGCGCTCCCACGTGCGCCCGCCATTCGTCGTCGTCATAATGCGAAAATATCCGTCGACAGGATCGCTCATTGCCATCCCGTTGTCCGAATCCCAGAACGCAATCGCATCATAAAATGCTTTTGGCTCCGGATTCGTGAACTGCAGTACCCACGTAGCACCGGCATCGCGCGTCTTGTAGATCCGCGAGCTGCTGCCATTCCCGATGCTCAGCACCCACGCGATGTTTTCATCGACCGCATGGATGTCACGGAAGTCGAGTGAGTCCGCGCCCGCGACCTTGATCACCTTCCAGCTCGTGCCGGCATCGATCGTGCGCAGCACCGTGCCGCCCGTACCGCTGGCCCACGCGACCTTGTCGGTCAGCGCTGCGAGCCCGCGCAGCTCGGCTTTGGTGCCGCTCGTCTGCGCCACCCAGTGCGGGAATGTCGAGGAAGACTGCTGCGCATTAAGGTCGACCGCGCACAGCGCGATCATGATGCCCGCGAGTGCGGTTGTCGCCACGTCACCGCGTCGCCGCGTTACCGTGTTGACCCCCTTCTCCGCATCAGGAAGAACACGCATCAAACTCCTCCGGGTCCGGGTGCAATGTTTTCGCGCAGAAAGCGAGTGAGCAGCTCGAACAGGTGGCGCGAGGTGCCTTTGCCTTCACAGATGCAGTGCGAGCGGTTCGGATAATCCATGAACGTGAACGGCTTGTTTGCCGTGATCAGCTTGTTGATCAATGCTTCCGAGTTCTGGAAGTGCACGTTGTCATCGCCTGAACCGTGCACCAGCAGCAGCTTACCCTGCAGCTGGTCTGCAAAGTTGATCGGCGAGCCCAGCCGGTACGCTTCCTCGTTCTCCTGTGGCACGCCCATGTAACGTTCCTGGTAGATCGTGTCGTAGAAATGTTCGTCGCTCACAGGCGCGACCGACATTCCCACTTTGTAGATCTCGGGCGAGCGGAACATGAGGTTCAATGTCATGGAGCCGCCGCCGCTCCAGCCCCATACTGCAACGCGCGCCGGATCGATGTAAGGCCAGTGCGTGATCACTGCAGCAGCAGCGGCCTGATCGTGCGAGTTGAGGATGCCCACCTTCCTGTAGATCGCCTTGCGGAAATCGCGTCCGCGCGGCGATGGCGTACCGCGATTGTCGACACTGATGACGACGTAACCCTGCTGCGCGAGCATTGTGAACCAGAGTGTCTGGAAGCCATCCCACTCATCGACTACCGTTTGCGATGCAGGCTCGCCATACACGTAGAACAACACCGGATACTTCTTGTTCGGATCGAATGTCGGCGGCTTCACGACCCAGCCATCGAGCTGCACGCCATCTGCATTCACCTTGAAGAATTCAGTCGGATTGCGCTGCAGCTCGGCAACGTTCTCGTGCAGCTTCGTGTTTGCCTGCAGCACGCGCGTAACGGCGTGCGTGGGCAGCTTCAGAAGGCTCGTCGTCGGTGGTGTATCGATGTTCGAGAAGACCTCGAACGCCCAGCTGCGGTCCGGCGAAATCGAGTACACGTGCGTGCCGGGCTGTGTTTCGGGCGAAAGCCGTTCCGGCTTGCCTTTGCCGTCGAGACGCGTGCGGAACAGGTACCTCTGCGTCGGATTATCCGGCGAAGCAATGTAGTACAACCAGCCACCTGCATCGTCGATCGACGATACACTGATCACGTCGAATGCGCCCGGCGTGATGAGCTTTATCGTCTTGCCATCGCGTGACACGAGATACACGTGCCGCCAGCCGTCGCGCTCGCTGACCCACGTAAAGCGCGCGCCCTTGTCCAGCCACTTCACATCGTCCACGACATCCAGCCACGCAGAATCGCGCTCGGAGAGAATCGTGCGTACTGCGCCCGTCGTTGCATCGGCCATGAGCAAGTCATCGACGTTCTGCGGGCGATTGAGGTGCTGGATCAGCAGCTCGTTCGGACTCGCAGCCCAGTCCATGCGCGCGATGTAGTTGTTGCGCGGATCGCCGGGCACCTGGATCCAGCGTGTCGCGCCACCAGTCGCACTCACGACGCCGACACGGCCAGCCGAGTTCGTGGTTCCCGTCTTCGGATATTGCACCGGTGTCACGAACGAATACAGCGAGTCGGTATTGTTGATCAGCAGGAAGTCGCGCACTCCCGCTGCATCGAGCTGCCAGTAGGCAATGCGCTGGCCGTCGGGACTCCAGCGAAAGCCATCGCGCAGGCTCAGCTCTTCTTCGTACACCCAGTCGAACGTGCCGTTGATGGTCGTGCGCGAGCCATCGCTCGTCAGCTGTGTGATCGCATGCGTCGCGAGATCCTCCACGTACAGGTTATTCTCGCGCACGTACGCAACGCGCTTACCCTCGGGGGAGAACTTCGCGAACATGAGCGTCGAAGGCTTCGCCTGCGGGCCGCCGAGCTTCTCGAGCTTGCCGGTCGTGCGGTCGAGCAGATAGAAATCGCCGCGCGTATTCTCGCGCCAGACTTTCTGCGAGTTCGTGAAGACGAGCAGCATGTTGCCGTCGGGAGACCACGAATACTCTTCCACTTCGAGCGGCGTTGAATCGCCCGGCACGATGAGCTGTTTGGCGGAGACGAGAATCGTGCGAGCGCCAGTCGCCGTCTCATAGCGCACCAGGTCCTGCGCGTCCTTGATGTCCGAGTCTTCCAGCGTCGTATACGCGGTGCCGTTCTCGAGCCAGCGAGCCGGACCAAAGACCTCGGGCGCGAAATCGCGCGTCCCGAAGAGACGGTTGAGTGAGAGCTGACCGGATCCGGTCCGCTGGGCGTCGGCCGGAGCCGCCAACAGCATGAGCGCGCTGGAGCCCAGCAATAAGAGACGAAAAGCGGGTCGGCTCATCGTTTTCAAACCTTTCTAGCAGACAGTGTTGAGTGTCCAGTGTAAAGTGTGTTTAGTCTCCCGAATACTCGACACCGTTCAACCGCCCAAGCTAACCCGATGCGCGCGCGTGCGCATGGCGCGAGGGCTGTATCGTGGATCAGGGGGTCGAATTGCGTCTGCGGTGGGACGTCAGCGCCGGGTGGAGAGCGCCTGGTCCAGGCGGGTTTCGAGTGTACGAAGCCGCTCGACCAGCTCGAGATGCCGCTTCTCCTCGACCGTCGGCTTTTTCGTCACGAAGGTCAATGAGCCGCCTGTCTCGAGCGTTGCCGTCATGACCTGGTCCAGGGACTCGATCCCCTGCTTCCGCGCCTGGAGCTCGAGCTCCGTAATCGTGATCAGCTCGGCCTGACACCTGTGGTGCACGATCTCGCCATTCTCGATCAGCACCGCGGCCTCGCCCTCCAACACCTGCTCGAGTCTGTGATGCGTGTAGAAGAACCGCACCATCACGTAGTTCGTCACGAGCAGCACTGCTGCGCCCAGCAAACCACCGGTGACCGAAGTGTCATCGCCGATAATCGCATTCTGAACTGTGTTCGACAGCAGCAGCAGAACCACGAGGTCGAACGGATTGAATCGTCTATCGTCTATCGTCTATCGTAACAACAACGACGATAGACGATAGACGGCATTCTTAAGTGACCGGCTTGCCCTTTTGTGCGCCCTCAGGACCGTTGTCATAATCCTGCGCGCTCGAGATGTTGGGCATGCCCCAGTCGTGGCCATTCCAGCCGTCGAAGCTTCCATCTTGAATGCCCAGAATCCTGTCGACTGTGTCACATCGTCATGTCTCCCGTGACTAGTGCTACTCAGAGGATGGTCGTCTCGAAGATCGTCTCCCTGCTGATTTCTTCGCGTGCGCGGGCGCGAGCAGACTGACGCGTTCATCCCACAGCGCGAGCGCGCTGTTCACCCGTTCGAGCAGGAAGTCGTGCACGATGTC
>JBBQYT010000275.1:0-4354 GCA_038208385.1 Longimicrobiales bacterium
TCGTTTGAGGCGCTTGTGGTGCCTTGAGGCCAGACACGCCCTCGAGCGTGCGCCAAATGTTGAAGATGAAAAACGCGCTGCCGGCCGCAGTGCCTGCCGCGCCAATACCGAGACTTGCCTGACCTGCGATTGTCGATACGCCGCGCACCCACCAGCCGAATACGAGCGCAAGAACGCCGATGTTGGCGAGCCACAGATGCGCGTCTGCAAGCCGACGACTGTAGAGCGGGACGCCCGTGAAGCGCGGCATTACGTGGTAGGCCACGCCGAAGATCATCATGCTCACGAATCCGAGCAGATTCGCGTGTGCGTGCGCCGGGCGCAGCAGCGCGGAGTCCGCTGGCCGCATCATCTGGTCGATTCCAAGAATCCCGCCCACCGCCAGCCAGACCAGGCTCGAGCGGATGAAGCGTCGAACGAACGGCTCCAAGTGTCCTCCTTCAGAAGTTCGAGTGCGCTGACGACGGACAGGCGAATCAGCCGCCTCGCGCGAGTCGCACGGCTGCAATGACGACGATGATGCCCAGTAGCGCGCTCACACGTGCAAGCAGTGCCGCGCGGCGGCGCATGCGCAGGGCTTCGCCGGACCCCGGCAGGGCGTGCGAGGCCGCGGGACCCAGCCAGAAGTCGTGAATGATTTGCACAACGAGCATGAGCGCAACAGCGAGCAGCTTGCATAGTAGAGCGAAGCCGAAAGGCGCGGCCCAGAACTGCCTCGAGCCGAGCGTCGCGGATGTGAGCATGCCGCGGAAGTAGAGATTGCCGGCTCCTGTGACGATCAGCACGACAATGCAGATCCAGCCGATCGTGCGGAAGCGGCGTCCGAGGCTGGCGAACAGCTGGGCACGCAACGCAGCCGGCTCGACCATACGCAGCACAGGCGCGCCGACAACGGCGAGGAAGAACATTCCGCCGAGCCACAGGAGGGCAGCGAACACGTGTATGGTTACGTTCAAGTAGTACATTCAATCAGCTTCTTATACCGCAGGAACATCTCGCCGCGCCAACGCAGCACCATTCCAAACGCGAGAATGAAGAATAGTGCGGCCGTCTGCTGTGCCGAAACGAACTCTCTGACATAGCTGTGCAAAGCGAGACGCAGCGCGACGAGCGCAACCATGATTGTAATGAATGCGCTCGATCTGCGCAGCGTGATGCCGCGCTCGCCTCGCTCCAGTGTCGATGTGCTGCACACCGGCTGCGCGAGCAGCAGCGCGCCGGCGAGCAGTGCGCCGATGCCCCACAACCACGGCACGCGCACCGCTGGCGCGGCGAACATCAAAAATCCGGTGCTCATTCCCAACGCCGGCACGATGATACTGCGCTTCGATACAGGGCGTGTCGTCTCACGCAGACGCCACGCAAGCACACCCGCCATGATCGTGACAGTGAGGATTGTCAAGCTCACGGCATGCCTCCCGTTGCATACAGAAAGCCAATGCCGTTCGGGCCGTTGCCGACGGGAATCGTCGCAACAACCCTCTTCGTCAACAGATCGACGACCGTGACGCTGTTGGATAGTACGTTGGACACGTAAGCAAACGTACCCTTGTCATCCGTGACGACGCCATGTGGCGCGGATCCTGTCTCGATAGTGGCCGTCACCGCCGCGCGCGCGACGTCGACTTCATAAAGCAGGTGCGAGGCGGGCCTGCCGTACAGATTGCCCTGGTCCGCAACGTATACGTGTCGCTCATCGGGTGTCACGTAGAGCTGGATCGGACCCTGGCTGCCTTCCGGCAGTGCGACGCGCGTGACGCGGTGCGTCGCAATGTCGTAGCGCGCAACTTCGCGTGTGTCATACAAGCTGACGAACACGGACTTGCCATCGGGCCGACAAGCGGTCTGAACCGCCACTCCGCCGAGCTTGACCTCCGTCACTTTTCCAGAAACAGGGTCGACGATACCGAGGCTCTTCGTGTACATGTTGGCAACGAACAATTGGCCGCCGCACATGCGCATTCCATGAGGGCCGCGATCCGCTCCCAGCTCGAACCGCGCGACCTCCTTGTACGTGCGTGCGTCGATCTTGATGATCAGACTCCCGTAATTCGCAGTCACGTACGCGAACCGCGAATCCTTATCCAGCACGACGTGCGCGAGGTGCAGCATCAGGTTGCTGGCCTTGGCTGGGATCGGGATTCGCGCAATCACCTGGTCTGTGACGGCGTCGAGTACGACCACCTCTTCATCCATCTTCATGTCAGTGAGTGGCGCGCATGCCCCATCACACGCACCGCCGTCATTCGCGATACCCATGGGCATGGGCGCCGTAACCCAGACCGTTTTGCCATCGGGCGCAACCTGTACGTTGTGCGGTGCAAGCGTCATCACCATATCGCCCTCGCGGTAGGATATTTCGACCACGTGCAGGCGCTGGTTGCTGGCCGCATCTATGACGCTCACCGTGCCGCTCAGCTCATCGGCGACGTATATTTTCGCGAGCGCACCCCCGGAATCCGGCTTCATGACCACGCTTCGCGTCACAAAGTTGAGGCGGCTGATCATGGGCGCGACCGCGCGAGTACGAACTGAACAGCCGCAGCGCGCCGCCGCCGCCGGACTGACATTCAGGACTCCGAGCGCGGTCGAAGCCAGGACCAGCACAAACGAGCGAGCTATTGCGAACATGGTGCCTCCGTCGTAAAAATTATCCGCAGTTTCGTCACATTCACTCCGACAGGAGCGACCACATGCGGATGCCGAACACAGTCTTCGCAGTCATGCTGGGTATCTTCGCGCTGTACGGACTCATCGCAGCAGGCAGGGCATTCACTTCCGGGATTGCGATCGGAAAGAGAATTGCAGCAGGCTGGACGCTGAGTGCAATGGCCGCCATCGTGCAGGTCATCGGACTGTTCCGCACGTACTCGGTTGCGCTCTCGATTGTCACCACGATCCTCATCCTCGTCGGCCTGTGGCTGACGCGCATGCCGGAACCGTCCACCGCCACATGATGTCATAGCCGTTCCGCGAGGCGTGCGAGCACCCGCACGCCGCCCGTTACACTGAATCGTATCACGCCGCTGCCATCGACGACGTAAATCACGGGCACGTGCGTGACCTCGCCCGTTTGCGTATCCCGGAGCTGCACGACCTGCCAGCGCTCGAGCGCTCGCTCCACCTCGACGGTGTCGCCACTCAGCACGTACGCGTTGCGCGGCAGGTGCCACTGGGCCGCCAGATGCGGCAGGCGCGCAGGCGTATCGCGCCAGGGGTCCAGCGTAACGAGCAGCACACCAGTCCTAAGGCTCCCTTGCGCATCCACACCCAGGAGCCGTTGCGCGTTCAATGCGTCCGCGATCACAAGCGGACAAACCGTCTCACAGTGTGCGTAAACAAACGCCACGAACGTGGTACGCCCGCGCATGCCGTGTAGCGAGCGCGTGGCGCCGAACTGGTCCGTCAGCTCAAGAGGCGGCGCCGGCCGCCACATTGCCGAATATCCTTCAATCGGCGCATTGGCGCGGCTGCGCTGCGCGACGAGTGTCCCGACGCGCCAGGCACCGAGCGCGCCGATCACGAGAATCACAACGAAGGCGACTGCGCCCGAGCGGCGTGCTCCTCGAGAGCGCTGCGCGCGATGGAGGAGGGAGCGAGCGCTGTCGCGCCAGCCAATCAACAACGCGAGCAGCATCCCGACGGGCTGCGCGATGAGCATCAACCAGCCCGCAGCGTCGGGTACGCCGTGTACGTCCGTGCCGAAGCAGATGTAGCGCGTGCGTGCGATCCACTCCGGTGCTGCCCGTCCAATCGGCACGAGCGCAAAGGTCCACCAGCAAAGCGTTGCACCGACAATCAAACCCAGGCCGGCGAGCACGTAGCGCTCTCCCGCCGCAAGTTTTTGCGGCTGCGCGATGTGCCCGTCGCCGATGCTCATCCGATTTTCCATACGAACGAGAGCAGCTTCCAGTTTGTGAAGTAATACAGTGCAAACGCGGCGAGGAAGATGAGCACGAGGATCATCGTGCCAGGCGTCTGCCCGAGCCACCCGCGCACCGGCACGCTGTCCTCTGCGTTTTCAGGCAATGGCCGCGGCGGGTTCAACAACCCCTGCGGCAGACCGTACATTGGCATTTGCGATTTCTCCTGCGAGAATGGGTTCACCAAAGAAAACCGACCAGACAGTCACGATGATGTAGATCGCGCCACCAAGGGCGGCGATGAGGCCGCCGAGCGCCATGATGCCCATCACCAGGTCTACCGTCGGGTTGAACTGCATGTCGAATGGCGCGCCCGAGAACGTTATGTCCCAGTGCCTGCGCGGCACACCAAACGTGCCTGCAAACGTCATCATCGTCGAAAACACGAGCATGCCGCCCGCAAACAGATAGGGCTGGATCTTCGCCAATGG
>JBBQYT010000276.1:0-4352 GCA_038208385.1 Longimicrobiales bacterium
GCGAGTCCCGCGAATGTGAGCGGGTCCGCGCCGAGCGCAACGCCCAGCCGGCTGATCTCCGCGAGACCGCGGGTGATCAGCGCCGCCAGTGCATTGTGGCCGAGTCCGAGTCCGGACGCCATTCCAGCCGCAACGGCAATCACGTTCTTCAGCGCGCCCGCCAGCTCCACGCCCCGCACATCGGAGTGCGTGTAGACCCGGAAGTAATTCGTCTGAAAAAGCTCCTGCGTGCGGAGCGCCGCATCCTCGGATTCACTTGCGACGGTCACTGCGGTCGGCTGTCCCTGCGCCACTTCGAGAGCAAAGCTGGGCCCGGACAGGAAGCACGTCGTGCGCGCGAGCTCGGCTGGCAGCACATCGGCGAGGACGCCAGCCATCGTATCGAGCGTGGTGGTTTCGATGCCCTTCGACGCACTGACAACCAACGCATCAGCGCGCATCGCACGCGCTGCATCGACCATGACTCTGCGGACATGCTGCGCAGGTGTTACCGAAACGATGTATTGGGCGTCCTGCACGGCGAGCTCGAGCTTCGTCGTCGCATTGAGGCCGACGTCGAGCGGAATGCCCTTCAGATATTTCGTGTTCTCGTGCTCCTGGGCGATCGAGCGCGCGACGTCCGGCTCATAGGACCAAAGCGTGACGTCGTTGCCCTTCTTCGCGAGCAGATTCGCGAGCGTCGTACCCCAGCTTCCGGCGCCAATCACCGCCACGCGCGCATTCATTGGGTTCCCTTCGCTTTCACGAAACGGTGCTCTTCACCGCGCAGCAGTCGCCTGATATTGGCGCGATGCGAGAACAGCACGAACGCACCCATCGCCAATGAGAGTCCGAATACGGAACCAATCCCCAGTGTTGTGAAGACCACGACTGGAAGGACGAGCGCAGCCACGATCGATGCGAGCGACACGATTCGCGTCGCATAAACAATCAGCCCCCATACGATCGTTCCCGCGAGTACAGCCTGCCAGCACAGCGCGAGGAAAACGCCCGCGCCTGTGGCGACGCCTTTGCCACCCTTGAAGCGAACGTACGGAGAGAACACGTGGCCGAGAATTGCGGCAGCGCCGTAGGCGAGCGCCCATTGCGAGCCACTCACGCCGGCCCATACCGGAAAGAAATATGTGGGGAACCAGCCCTTGAGAATATCGACGAGCATCACGGGCGCAGCGACGCGCCAGCCGAGAACGCGAAACGCATTCGTTGCGCCAAGGTTGCCGCTGCCATGCTGTCGAAGATCGACCCCGCGCATTCGCGCAGCGATGTAGCTCGTGGGAAACGCGCCGGTGAGATAGGCGAGAACCACCAGGAGCGCGGGGGTCACTTCTCCTCCCGCCGGCCTCTCAGACGAAGGCGGATGGGCGTGCCCTGGAAAGGCCAGTGCTCGCGCATCTGGTTCTGGATGTAGCGCGTGTAGCCTTCCTCGATTGCCTTTGGATAGTTCGCAAACAGCACGAACGTCGGCGGCGAGGTATCAGCCTGAGTGGCGTAGAGAAACTTGACCGGCATGCCACGATAATGCGGGGGCGGCTGCCGCGTCGCCAGCTCGCGCACGACTTCCGTTACTTCGTGTGTCGAAATGCGCTTGTTACGCTCCTCCGCGACTTCGAGAACGAGATCGAGCACGTTGTGCACGCGCTGTCCCGTGAGCGCAGACGTAAACATAACCGGCACGTGGCGCAGCGTCGGTGCGCGGCCGCGCATTTTCTCGACGTATTCCTTCGCCGAATTCGTTTCCTTCTCGACCAGGTCCCACTTGTTGGCGACGATGATCAGGCTGCGTCCCGCGTGCCACGCCTTCTCGGCAATCTTCAGGTCCTGTACGTGTGGCTCCTCCGTCGAGTCGATCAGCAGCAAACACACATCAGCGCGCTCGATCGAACGCTCGCTGCGCAGTGCGCTGTAGTACTCGAGACCGGGCTCGATCTTCGCCTGGCGGCGGAGACCTGCCGTGTCGATGAAGACCAGGTTTTTGCCGTGATACAAAAACGGCGTGTCAATGCTGTCGCGCGTCGTCCCGGGGACGTTGCTGACCAGCATGCGGTCTTCATTCAGCAGTCGATTGACGAAGCTCGATTTGCCGACGTTCGGCTTGCCGATCACCGCGATGTAGAGGTCGTTCTCGTTGGCAGGCTCGACCGGAACCGGCGGCAGTCTTTCGACGATGGCATCGAGTATATCGCCCGAGCCCTTGCCGGAGATCGAGCTGACGGGTAGCGGCTCACCGAGTCCCATCTCCCAGAACTCGTGATGAGCGAGGTCGAGCGGCAGACGGTCGACTTTGTTGACGACGAGCAGTACCGGCAATTCCGCTTTGCGCAGCAGCTCAGCAATGCGATAGTCCACGGGCGCAGGACCGACCTTGCCATCGACAACGAACACGATCAGATCGGCTTCCTTGAACGCAGCCAGCACCTGATCGCGCACGGCGACAGCCATCGGATCTTCGGTGTCCGTATCAAGGCCACCGGTATCGATCGCGTAGAACTTGCGCCCCGCCCAATCGGTGAGCGCAAAATTGCGGTCACGAGTAACGCCGGGGACGTCTTCAACGATCGCCAGGCGTTCGCCGATGATGCGATTGAAGAATGTCGATTTGCCTACGTTGGGGCGCCCGACGATTGCAACTGCTGGAAGACCTCGGTTCACGACAACTCTGAGATTGTGGACGTCAGCTCGATGCCTGTGACAACACGCGCAGGCTCGAGGCGTGACACGACTTCGCTGAGCGAAACATTGTCGACGAACAGATCGTCGTCGTTCAGGGCTTCGCGCGGCAACATGATGCCGTCATACGGACCGGTCTTCAGCAAAGCGAGCAAAACAGCGCTGCCCGGAAGCAGCCCGGCCGTCGTAACGGTCGAGCCGAAATACGTATTTTCTACGGCGACGACATCCACCTGGGCGCCGGTAGCTGCAGAGAGCCGCTTTGCGAGCGGGCGCAGTACAGGCGCCATGCGATCTCCCGTGACGAGCGCGATGCGCTTGCCATCGAGCGCCGGAACATCTTCGATACCGTTGCCGAAATCGTTCAACAGACGACGCACAGCGCCGACGCCGTTCTCCGTAAGTGGCCAATCGTCGTAATACGCGTCCTCGGGCTGCGCCTCGCCGGCAATAAAGAACATCTCGTCGCCCGCGTACGCCCAGCCGATTCCCCGCTCTGCCATCGACTTTGCACGCGCACGCTCGACGCGCTCGATGGCATCGTGCGCTTCTGCAGGCGTCAGCAGGCGCACCGGAGCGTTGATGTTGTAGCGCGTGAGACCCACCGGTACTACCGACAACGACAGCACATGCGGTCCGAGCGCATATAAATCGGCAATCGTGCGATTGAGATGCTCGCCATCATTCCACTCCGGACACAACACCACCTGCGTGTGGACTTCGATGCCGGCCTCTGTCAGTCGCTCGAGGTGCTCGATGATGTTGCCACCGAGTGCAACTCCCAGCAGCCGCTCGCGCAGCTCGGGCTCCGTCGCGTGCACACTCACGTACAGCGGCGAAAGGCGCTGGTCGATCAGTCGCTGAAAGCCCTTCGGACCCAGGTTCGTCAGCGTGACATAGCTGCCATACGTGAACGAAAGCCGGAAATCGTCGTCCTTCAGATGCAGTGTCTTGCGCGCACCGTCCGGATTTCCATCCACGAAACAGAACACGCACTTGTTCGCGCACTGTCGCACGACGTCCGTCTCGGGAACCACGCCGAGAACATCCTGCTCGTCCTTCTCAATCTCGTAGACAATGCTCTGTCCGCCGGCCGCGGGCTGAACTTCCAGCTCGAGAGTAGCCTCGGCTTCCATGAACCGGAAATCGACGGTATCGCGCACTAGCTCGCCATTGATGCGAACGATGCGGCTACCGATCTCCAGATGGAGCTCGTCGGCAATTGTGCCCGGCAGGATGTCAGCGATTCGGACCATGGACCCCATATAGCTTTTCGGGGCGACCCAGCGGCCGCCCCGAAGCGCGTTTCGTACAGTCTTGTAAGGTAACCCCGTTCCGCGCCGGCCTCAACCGTTTGAGCGGTTTTTCGTCTCTCGTTCCTTCCTCTTTCGTCCGGTTTTCGTCTATCGTCCTTTTTTCGTCTATCGTCTATCGTCTATCGTCTATCGCGTGAGTCTTGCGATCTTCCCGTGAGACACGGTCCGATCAACCCGAAGCCGAAGTACTTTTGACGATAGACGATAGACGGTAGACGATAGACGCTAGACGAAGACGCTCTAGCGAAGCGCCTGCCCGCACGCGGCGCACGTCTCGGAGCCCTCCTCATACGCCTCCCCGCAGTTCCCGCAAGCAAAGTTCACCTCGCCCGCCGCGCTCTTATGGCTGGCAAGGAGCTCCTGGGCGTC
>JBBQYT010000277.1:0-4346 GCA_038208385.1 Longimicrobiales bacterium
CAGCCCGTAGTGCACCCACTGCACTTCCGTTCCGCGACCGCCCCCGTTGCCGTTACACGCCCCAAATCCTCGCCCCGATCCGCCTCGACGATGACATGCTCATTGAGTCCCACATCATCATCATCGAAACTGAAATACTCCCGGCGATTCCCCTTGAAACTGACTTCGATTATGCGCGACATAAAATAAGGTCCTCGAAGACCGTCATATCCGCTACAGTAGAAAGCAGTTGCAGTTCAAACACACGCACCCACCACCCACCACCCACAACGCATTAGCAGTTAGTCCGCGGCCCCCTCGACCCTCCACTGCCCCATCCTCTCGAACTTCTCGAACCTCTGCTCCCGCAACACGTCGGGATCGATCGCCGTCAGCTCGTCGAACGTCGCAGTCAGCGTCTCCTGCAACGCGCCCGCAGTCTCATCCCAGTCCAGGTGCGCCCCGCCCATCGGCTCTGCGATCACACCGTCGACAACACCGAGCGCCGCCAGATCCATTGCAGTGATCTTCAGCGCCTCAGCAGCCTTGTCCTTTGCTGCATTCGTCTTCCACAAAATTGCAGCGCAGCCTTCGGGCGAGATCACGCTGTAAATCGCATTCTCCATCATCAGCACGCGATCTGCCACGCCGAGCGCAAGCGCGCCGCCACTCCCGCCCTCGCCAATGACGACTGCAATAATCGGCACCTTCAGCCGCGACATTTCGCGAATACACATCGCAATCGCTTCGGCCTGCCCGCGCTCTTCCGCGCCAATGCCCGGATACGCGCCCATCGTGTCGATCATCGTGAGGATCGGCCGTCCAAACTTTTCCGCCATCCGCATCAACCGAAGTGCTTTGCGATAGCCTTCCGGGTGTGCCATGCCGAAGTGCCTGCGCAGGTTGTCCTTCATGTCCCGGCCGCGCTGGTGGCCGATCATCATGACCGTCCGTCCGCCGACGCGCGCCCAGCCGCCTACAATGGCGCCGTCGTCGCCGAAGCAGCGATCGCCGTGCAGCTCCACGAAGTCAGTGAACGCGAGCTGGATGTAGTCGAGCATGTACGGGCGCTTCGGATGACGTGCAAGCTCGACCCGCTCCGGCGTCGTCAGGTTCTGGTACTGCTCGCGTTTCATCACGTGCAGCTTCTCCTCGAGCACGCGCATCTCATCGCTCACATCCAGGCCGCGCTTGTCCGCGAGCTGTTGCATCCGCTCGATCTGCTTCTGGAGCTCTTCAACATCTTTATGAAAGTCCAAGGCTCTTTTTCCGAACGGGGACTGTCAGGGTTTGACCAGCCGCACACCGTCATTACCGAGCAGCTCGCGCAATTGCACGATCACTGCATCGGTCGGTGTTACGGTCAACGAACGAGAGCGCATCCGCGCATCTCCCTCGGCTTTGCCACTGCCATTGCTGCCGTTCTGAACGCCATTCGTCCCGCGCGACCACCGCACAATCACCGGAGATGTGCCGGGACTCGCCTGCAAAATCGCTTTTGCACTGTCCAGTGACACCGGATCGATCATCGGATTCAGCCTCATCTCGAGACCGAGCGTCCCGTTCCCGCGCACACTCTCGAGCGTCGCGACGGAATCCAGGAAAATCGGCGGATCATCTTCGTCACGCCCCGACACAACACCGCGAATGAGCACCGGCGTGTCCTGCGTCAACGCATTGCGATACTGGTCCCACACATCAGCGAACGCCAGCACTGTCGTCGTGCCATAAAAATCTTCGACAGTGATCCGCGCCCACTCCGATCCATTCTTCTTCGAGATCTGTCGCGTCACAGCCGTCACGACGCAGGCAAGCTCGACACGCTGATCGCGATGATGCTTCAGGTTCGCTGTATTGATCACGTCGAACACCTGCACATCTTCGCGGAACTTCTCGAGCGGATGGCCGCTGATGAAGAATCCGAGAATTTCCTTCTCGCGTGCGAGCCGGTCCGCTTCTGTCCAGTGCGGCACGTCCAGAAGCTTCGGTGTGTGGCGCTCGACAACTGCGGCGCCGCTCAACACATCGAACAGCGAAGCCTGTCCCGACTCTTCTTCCGCCTGGCGAAGCTGCGCCTCGTGTACGGCCAGCTCGATCCCTGCCAGCAGCTGCGCGCGATGTCCAAACGAATCGCACGCGCCCGCCTGCACCAGCGCCTCGAGCGCGCGCTTCCCGAGCGCGCGGAAATCCGTCCGGTCCACCAGGTCGAACAGCGATGTGAACGGACCACCATCGCGGCGCGCATCCAGAATCGAACGAACTGCGCCCTCACCGAGACCACGCACTGCACCCAGTCCAAAACGGATCTGACTGTCCGATACCGGCGTGAACTTCCACTCGGACTCGTTTACATTCGGCGCGAGCACCTCTATGCCGCCAACATGACCCGGAGCGTACCGCCCGATCTCCCGGCACTCACCGATATAGTTGACCACGCTGTCGGTTTTGTCCACTACCGATGACAGCATCGCCGCCATGAACTCAGCCGGATAATGCCGCTTCAACCACGCCGTTTGATAGCTCAACAGAGCGTACGCAAGGCTGTGGGACCTGTTGAACCCGTACCGGCCGAACGTCACAACCTGGTCTGCGATCTCGTTCGCGATGCGCGGCTCGACACCCTTGGCGATCGCACGCTCCACAAAACGCGCGACTTCCTTCTGAATCAGCTCCGCATCCTTCTTACCGACAGCTTTGCGCAACACATCGGCTTCAGCGAGCGTAAAGCCCGCCAGAACCTGCGCCATCCGCATCACCTGCTCCTGATACGTGATGACGCCGTACGTCGGCTCCAGAACGTCCTGCAGCGCGGGATGCGGATAACGAACCGGCTCCTTACCCAGCTTGCGACGGATGAACACATCCGTCATTCCGCTGTCCAGCGGGCCCGGCCGGATCAATGCGTTTGTCGCGACAAGGTCTTCAAAACGGTCGCACTTCATCGACCGCAGTTTGTCTGTCGCAAGCGATGATTCGAACTGGAACACGCCATTCGTCCCGCCGCGCGCCAGCATGTCGTAAATCGCAACATCGTCAAGTGGCAAATCTTCAATGCGACCGTGGTCGACACCCGTGTCCGGATTCTTCAGCGCACCATGTCGCCGCCGAATCCACACGACAGCATCGTGAATTACTGTCAGCGTCTTGAGGCCGAGGAAGTCCATCTTCAGCATCCCGGCCGACTCGAGCGCGTTCATGTCCCACTGCGTGACGAGCACGCCCTCGTCACCATCTCCATTCGACCCGCCGCGTGACGCAGGCTGCGTGCATACAGGCACGTAGTCGTCCAGCGGCCCGGGCGCGATCACGATGCCCGCAGCGTGCACGCTCGCGTGACGAGACAATCCTTCGAGACCCTGCGCATACATCAACAACTGCTTCACACGCGGATCTGCCGCCGACATCTCGCGCAGCTCAGAGATTTTCTCCGCCGCCTCACCCACCGTCAGCGAGTTGTTCGGCATGTTCGGAATCAGCTTCGCGATGATGTCCGTCTCACCCGGCAGAAAACCGAGCGTACGGCCGACATCCTTGATCACCGCGCGCGACTTCATTGTCCCGAACGTAATGATCTGTCCAACCGATTCCTTGCCGTACTTCTGACGCACGTACTCGATGACTTCGCCGCGACGCTCGTAACAGAAGTCGATGTCGATATCCGGCATCGACACGCGATCCGGATTCAAAAAGCGCTCAAACAGCAAATCGAAGCGAAGCGGATCGACGTCCGTGATCCACAGCGAATACGCCACGAGCGAGCCTGCTGCCGATCCACGACCAGGTCCAACAGGAATTCCCTGCGCGCGCGCCCAGCCAATGAAATCTGCGACAATCAGGAAATATCCCGAATAGCCCGTCCGCGTGATGACATCCAGCTCGAAGTTGAGTCGCTCCTGCGCAGCTTCCGGCAGCGGTGATCCGAAACGCGCTACCGCGCCATCCTCTGCCAGCTTCCGCAGCAGCGTCGCCTCCTCCGAATAGCCTTCCGGCAACGGGAACGACGGCACCTGGTATTGTTTCTTGAACTGAACATCGACGGAGTCTGCAATCGCCAGCGTGTTCTCAATCACATCACGGCGACCGGGAAAACTATCCGCAATCTCTTCCGCGCTCTTCAGGTACAGACCCTGGTCGTAGCGCATGCGGTTTGGATCCGAGCGATCCTTGCCCAGCCCAATGCACAGCAGAACATCATGCGTGTCGTGGTCTTCCGCGCGCAGAAAATGCGCATCGTTCGTTGCCACGACAGGAATGCCAAGCTCATCAGCCAGCTTGAACACACGTGCGTTCAGGTCCGTCTGCCCCGGTGTCGTATGCGACTGTACTTCGAGGTAGTAACGGTCGCCGAAAAGATTCGCGTACCACTG
>JBBQYT010000278.1:0-4345 GCA_038208385.1 Longimicrobiales bacterium
GAATGCAGGATGCTCCGCCCACGGTGACTGGATCACCGTGGCGATTCTCGTTTGTTCAGTTTTTGAGTACTAAATCGGCATACGGGTGACCGAGCCCGCTGCTGGTCACGACGCCGTGGAGGAAGTATGCGTTCTCATCTATGGGTCATTGCGCTCGGAGCGTTATCGCTCGGCGCATCGAGCGGTTTGCCGGGCAAAACCGGACCAGTCGTGACGGCTGCGGGTGGGGCCACGGTCGCAACGAAAGACTCCCGCATGATGAAGGCAGACGCCGCGTTGTCGGCGTTGTCTTCGCAGGTAACGAGGAAGAGCCATCCGGATGCGCTGCAGCGCGCGTTCAGGGCTTATTACAACTTCAGTGCAGCACACCCGGACCAGGTTGAGAACCCCTACTTCTATTTTGTTGATTACGGTCTCGACAGCCGGACACGGCGTGGGTATGTGTTCGACATGAAATCGCTGACGATTGTCGATGGTCCTTTTACGGTTGCGCATGGTCGCGGCTCGTCGAACGGCCGTTATGGTGTGCCGGAGCACTTTGCGAACGGGTCGGGCAGTTACGCGACGTCGCTTGGATTGTTTGTAACGAAGCAGACGTATGGTTTTACGGGCAGGTCGGGTGGCAGGCATTATTCGTCGATTGGTCTGCGTCTCGACGGAGTTTCGGGTCGCTTCAATGATGACGCGTATGCACGTGGTGTCGTCGTTCATGGAGCGCCGTATGTGACGCCGGGTGGTTCGGGCCGGAGCGAGGGTTGCCCGGCGATGGAGCCGAGCCGCGCGCGTCGTTTGATTCCGATGATCGCGAATGGCGGACTGGTTTTCCTGTTTTCGCCGAACGACGGCAATTGGATGCAGAAGGACCCATGGGCGAGCGTTCCGCTTGCGCCTGAGGTCGTGACTGCGAACTAACGCGCTGACAACACAAGAAGAACGGCCGACTGGACTTTCCAGCCGGCCGTTTTTCTTTGTCTGTAGGGTTTTGGTTCGTTGAAGCATTGGCCATGTATGACGTACCTCGCGGTGCTCTTTTGCCAGATTGTCTCAAACGGACATGGCCTCGCCCCATGCGGGCGAGGAAATTGAATCTGGGGGGGGCCCGGCGAGGCTCATTCTCGAATCGCGGGTGGCTTCCGAAACAGCGTCACGTTTCTGTGAGGGCGTTCCAGAGTCCATCCGAAGTGTAGTGCAATCCACTCCATTGTCTCTACGCGGTAAAAGCACACGTGCGTCGGGTCGCGCGTGTACCACCAGTTTTCAAACGATGAATCGTTCCTCATTTCTGTCATGACTCCGAGCCACCCGCCATTCCGCAGCATCTTGTTGAGCCGTTCGAATTCATCCGCCGGCGAAAAGAAGTGCTCGACGGTCTCTGTGCAGGTAATGAAGTCGTACGATCCGTCCAGGACTGCCGGGTCGGGCGCAAAGAATGGATCGTAGACCGACATTTCGAAGCCTCTCTCTTCCAGTATGACCGAAAGAGTTGGCCCTGGGCCTGATCCGTAATCGAGCCCATGTGCGCCCGGCGGCAATCGCTCAGCGAGTGGCGCGCACAGTCGGTCCAGAAACTCGCGATAGCCGCCGTCTGAAGGATTGTTCCTGTGTGTCTCGTAGCGTGCTCGCTCTGCGTCCGCCGCTGGACGTTGTTGCGGCGACATGAAGGTCAGCCTGCATACGTCGCACTCGATGTAGTCGCGGCCATGCGCATGCGCTGACGCACGCACATGTATGGACCGGGATAGTGGACATGGGGGGAGAGATGATAGTGTCATGACGTCAATGTAGGGGCCATCAACCGAAATTTGGAGCTGTAGCGGTGAAATCGTACGACAAGGCGTACTTCGATCGCTGGTATCGCTCCCGCGCGTCGGTGATCAGCGCAGAGTCCCGGCGTGCGCGCGTGCGCCTCGCGGTCTCTGCGGCAGAGTTCGTGCTCGGGAGGCGGATCCATTCCGTGCTCGATGTTGGTTGTGGCGAGGCACCGTGGCGCGCGGACCTGCGCCGTATGCGCCCCGACATCCACTACGCGGGTGTCGACAGCAGCGAGTACGTCGTTCAGCGTTTCGGTAAGCGCCGCAACATCCGCCTCGGCAGTCTCGACACTCTCGGCAAATTGAAGCTCGGACGGAAATTCGACCTGGTCGTGTGCGCCGATGTGATGGAGTACGTGCCGACTGCGGAAGTGCGTCGAGGCCTTGCCGCAATGGCTTCACTCGTGCACGGCCTCGCCTACATCGAGGCGTACGTCAATCGCGATGACTTCGTCGGAGACATTGAAGGCTGGCACCATCGGAGCGAAGCTGCATACCGCAAGGCATTCGCAGATGCAAAGCTGTATTCGTGCGGGCTGAATTGCTGGGTCACGCGCGTGCAGCTCCGCACGCTGGGCCCGTTCGAGCATTGCTAGTCGCAAAAAGAGCGGAAGACACCGGAAATCAGATCCGCGCCTTCGGCGTCCTCCGCGGTAATAACGCAGCAGTGCGTACAACCTCACTGACGCAGGTCCGAACCGCCATTTGCGACGTCTCACTTTGAGATCGCTGCATTGAAATCGCGGTTACGCAGTGTGCACGAAGCCGGACCGCGCAGTTGCAACGTTGTCCGCGACAGGTGACATCATCAGTTAACATGGGTTAGATCCAGAACCAGATGCGGAAGGGCTGGCGCGGTGATTTGGGGTCGTCTTCTTCGCGGGGAGTTTGTTTGATGGCGATGACGTGGGCGCCGCGCGTCAGTGCGGCTGTTGGAATGTATGTGACGAAGCCGTTCAGACCGGTGCGCGGGTCACGATAGAAGCGAAAGTCCGTTGCGCGTACAGATGCGTTGTCGACTGTCACATCACGAATTTTTGCAACGCACTGGAGCACTGCGTCCGTTGCACGGGGATCCGGATCGTGTCCTTCATCGGACTCGAGCTGCTTCGGCGTGATGCCCGGGCACGCATCCTTGATCGCATCGTTGTCGCGTCGCGCGTAATACGGAATCACGAGGCGCACGTATGGCTGCGTGATGACATCGGATTGAATGCGCGGCACGCGCGGATCGTCATCCGATGCGCGGTCTTCGTAGTACTGGTAATCGACGCTGCTGGCCGGTCGTTCGGACGGAATGAACCATTGTCCGATGGAGGACAGGCCCGTCCGGCGCATGTAGGCCTGTCCGGCGACGGCGCCCAACGTGACCAGCGTCACGAGTATGATCACGGGACGAATGCGTCGTTTGGGCAGGTTGGTCATGAGGATGAGGAAGCCCGCACCGACTACCGATAGTACACGGATGATTGAAAACCGCATGAACTGCCGGATGACGCGTGATGGAGTGCTGTCGGGCGCGAATCCGGCGTGTTTGTCGAGTGCAATGAGGATCGGCGGATAAACAGCGAGAATCATGAGGATCGGCATTAGCGCGTGCTGAAGCCCGACGCGCGGAAACACGGTTGATACAATCCAGGCGAGTGCTGTCGCAATCAAAAAAATGAACGTGGTGTAAAGAAGCAGAAAGACCATTGCGAACGCGAAACCGAATATGACACTGCAAAAATTGTCGAGCGACGCGATCGTTTGCGGCAGTGTGGGCAGTCTGTCGCGCAACAGGGACCGACTGATGGGACCGTACTGTGAGTTGCTATCCCACTTGACGCCATTCGGGAACACGGAATCGAGGCCGATGAGTCCCACCCAGTATGCGCGTGCGGCGACGTGCGTGAGAAACGAAATCTCGAGTACCAGGAGAATCGCTTTCGCGTACATGTAGCCGAGCATGGCAATGATGTACGTCTGCGATGAAAAATGGATTTCGACGCGCGCGAAGAGATGATCGACCTGCCCTGGCGCCTGGATCAGCCAGAAGACGATCGCGCCCGAGACCAGAAGCTCGAGCTCCCATGTGCGGCTGAGTACGCCGTACCTGGATTCGATTCCCGATGGAGTCTCGGGAAGCGGTTCGCTCACCGACGCTGTCCGCGACGGTTGATCACGACACCGAGGCCGAGCGTCACGAAAGTGATTCGTTCATCGCCAAAGACAATGTGGCCGCGCGCTTCGAGCTCTGGCGATATGTGCTTTTGCAGAAGCCGCACTGTCAGTCCACCATCGACACCGACGTCGTTCGTCGTCCGGCTGAGCGAAAGCCCGCCCGTTTGAATTTTCGTCTTGTGCTGGTAGAAGCCCGCGCCACCAACCAGGTATATGCCGACAGCGGAGCTGGCCGGGTGTACCGCGAGCACGAGGTCCGCATTGCCGGAAGTGACATCGAGCGAGGTGTCATCGGTAGTCAGGCCAGTCTTTGGACCGAAATGATTGAAGCCGATGGTAGCACGCCAGCCGAAACGACTCGTCGTCGTAGC
>JBBQYT010000279.1:0-4335 GCA_038208385.1 Longimicrobiales bacterium
GTCCCAGCCATCGACGCTGCCACGCAGGTCATTGGCGATGCGCCAGATGGTCTTGTGGAGTTCCGCACGCTCGGATTCCCTGGTGTCGCTCACGATAAGATGTACCCGATGAAATACTGGTGAGTGGTCCGAGGCGATGCTACGCCCGAACTTTATCAAACAAGGATAAACTGCCGGGTCCGAGCAACGCGAGGCCGGCTCACCCTTCATACGCTCTGGGCGTCCCTCGCATAAAATGCTGAATTGGGCAAGATCAGCGGAGTTCGCCTGCACGCCGCCAAAACAACTCACGGACATTGATACCAAGGTGCCGGCTCCTAAGGCGGCTCCTCCCGTGACGCGCCGAGGGGGCGATGGGCCTCCCGATTTCGGTTACGCTCCCGTAAACGCGTGCGCGTGCGTACAACCTACCCGGGCGAACGCGACCCCAAACACGTGTACGGGCACGTAAACGTCCCCGCCCCGAGCCCCAAAATTCCACTAATCCTGCAAAGCGTCACTCCGAAAATTGCCAATCGTTACTCAAAATCTTGTCATCAAGCAACATTTTAGTTAACATCGCATCAGACACCAGTCACGCGCCGGCCGGTGTTCGCGACCGACAGGGCATGCTGGGCCCTCGGTGCAATGGATTGGCGCAAAAGGATTTAAGTGAGCTAAACATGGCAACGATCGCACGGGAGGCGGAGGAAACGGCCGGAGTACGGATGTCACCGGCAAAGTCGCCGGCAGGCATAATTGACCGGATCAGGCGGGAAGGCGTTCAGTTCGTGGATGTCAAATTCACGGACCTGCTCGGCACCTGGCAGCACTTTACGGTGCCGGCCGGTGAGTTCACGGAAGACTCATTCGTCGACGGCCTGGGGTTCGACGGCTCGTCGATTCGCGGTTTTCAGGAGATTCATGAGAGCGACATGCTGCTTTTCCCGGAAGCGTCGACTGCGTTTGTCGATGCGATGTGTGAGGCGAAGACGTTGTCGCTCATTTGTGATATTCGTGATCCGGTAACCGGCCAGTCGTATACGCGCGATCCGAGGTATATCGCACGCAAGGCAGAGGCGTATCTGCCGCAAACCGGCATCGCGGCGACGTCGTACTGGGGACCGGAAGCGGAGTTCTACGTCTTCAATTCACTGCGCTTCGACAGCGGTGGTCATTTCGCGCATTACGAGATCGACAGTGAGGAGGGAGTGTGGAATGCGGGTCGCAATCATACGGCGAACCTGGCATATCGTGCGCGCACGAAGGAGGGCTATTTCCCGGTTCCGCCGGTCGACAAGCTGCACGATTTGCGCGGCGAGATCGTACTGAAGTTGCAAGAGGCGGGTATTCGTGTGGAGGTGCATCATCACGAGGTGGGCGCCGCCGGGCAAACGGAGATCGACATCCGGTACGGCACGCTGCTGCGCACGGCGGACAATACGATGCTGTACAAGTACATCGTGCGGAACGTGTGTCATCGTGCAGGCTACGTCGCCACGTTCATGCCGAAGCCGCTCTATGGCGACAACGGCAGTGGCATGCATGTGCATCAGAGTCTGTGGAAGGATGACGTGAACCTGATGTTTGCCGAGTCCGGCTACGCACAGCTGTCGGACACGGCACGCTGGTACATCGGCGGCCTGATTGCACACGCGCCGGCATTGCTCGCGTTCTGCGCACCGACAACGAACTCGTATCGTCGCCTGGTTCCGGGCTACGAAGCGCCGATCAACCTGATGTATTCACAACGCAATCGGTCGGCGATCTGCCGGATCCCAGCCTACTCGAAGTCGCCGAAGGCAAAACGAATCGAGTTCCGCGCCCCCGACCCGACCGCCAATCCGTACCTGGCATTTGCGGCGCTGTTGATGGCAGGACTCGACGGCGTGAAGAACCGGATCGAACCGCCCACGCCCATCGACAAGGATCTTTACCACTTGTCCCCAGAAGATCGAGCCAGCGTGAAGAACACGCCCGGCTCGCTCGAAGAAGTCCTGGGTGCCCTCGAGGAGGATCACTCGTTCCTGCTCAAAGGTGATGTCTTTACGCCGGACGTGATCGATGTGTGGCTTGCGTTGAAAAGGAAGGAAGTGGCGGCGGTGTCGTTGCGCCCGCATCCGTATGAGTTCGTTCTATACCATGACGCCTGACGCCGTTTGTGCTGGACGGCAGCGGTCAGGAGCCAGCACGGAAGTCCGCACCGACCCGGGGTCTCGGAATGTTCGAGGCCTCGGTTTTTCTTCTTCGGTCATTGGTCATCAGTTCCTTCGTCTCCATCCCACCTTCGTGCAGCTATGAGAATGTTGCGCCATTTTCGGGTACTAGACGAGGTCTGGGTGACGACGAATGAACGGATGACCAGTCACGAGCGAGTCATAGTGGCGGTAAAAGGAATCCGGAGATGGCGGGCAGGTTCAGACTTCCGTGCGGACTCCTGACCAATGACAAGCGCCCGAACCCCAAAGTCATCGAAATCCCGAGACCCCGGGCAACCCACGGCAACCCGTGCTGACCAGCAGTGGCGGAGCAAGCTCCGCCCTGCTATTTTGCGCCCCTATGCCAATTAAAGTCGTGCTTTTTGTGGGCACAAAGCGCGGGCTCTTTGTCCTCGATACGGATGAGGGACGCCGCAAGTGGAACATGGTCGGGCCGCTTTTGCGTGGCCGCGAGGTCTATCACACCGTTCTGGATACGCGGGATGGTCAGACGGCCTGGGCGGCGACTGCGCATCCGGTGTGGGGTTCGCACGTGCATCGCAGCTCGGATGCGGGCAAGACGTGGGAGCTTCTGGAGGATGCACCGCATTAC
The DNA here is from genome assembly GCA_038208385.1 of Longimicrobiales bacterium. Classification (GTDB taxonomy): domain Bacteria; phylum Gemmatimonadota; class Gemmatimonadetes; order Longimicrobiales; family RSA9; genus JBBQYT01. The sequence continues at coordinate 2,791 of JBBQYT010000279.1, forward strand.
GATGATGCGCGCGGCATGAAGGCCATCTGGCACCTGGCGCTTGGTCCTGCGTCTGCGCCGAACCGGATTTACGCGGGCATCGAGCCGGCGGGTCTGTTCGTGAGCGAGGATCGCGGGGACAGTTGGGAGCCGGTCAAGGGGCTCAACGAGCATAAGACCAACGATACCTGGCAGGCGGCAGGGGGCGGTCTCGCGCTTCATTCGATTCTGATTGATCCGTACGACGAGACGCGCATGTTCTGCGCGATTTCGGCGGGCGGTGTTTACCGTACGGATGATGGCGGCAAGACGTGGGAGCCGATCAACAAGGGTGTGCGCGCGGACTTTTTGTCGAAGCGCTACCCGAAGACCGGCCAGTGCGTGCACAAGCTGTTGATGCATCCTGCGCGTCAGGATCGTTTGTATCAGCAGAATCATCACGGCACGTATCGCAGCGATGATTGTGGTGAGAGCTGGATCGAGATCTCCGATGGACTGCCGAGCGATTTCGGTTATGCGCTTGCGCTGGACCCGACGGATCCGGACACGTTGTTCGTGATACCGGAAGAGTCGAGCGAGATGCGTTCTACGGTCGATGGCAAGCTGCGCATCTATTGCAGTCGCGATGCGGGTGGCGCCTGGCGTCCGCTCACGCGCGGACTGCCGCAGGAGAACGCGTACGTGTCGATTCTGCGCGAAGGTCTCACGAACGATACGATGGAGCCGTGCGGATTGTACGTCGGCACATCGAGCGGACATTTGTTCGCGAGTCGCGATCGCGGTGAGTCGTGGCAGATGCTCGCGAGTTTCCTGCCGCGCATTCTTTCGGTTTCCGTCGCGGTACTCGGCACCCCGGACTAAGCTGCCATGCGCACGCGAAGGCTCGCGCTCGAACCTCTCGACGCGAGCCATATCGCACTGATGGTTTCGGGCGACGTCCAAGCGCTCGCCGCAGCACTTCACGTCCACTTCCCCATTCCATTCGCAGCACCACCACTTCTCGACGATGACCTTCTGTACTTCCATAAACGTGCGCTCGAGAATCCTGACGCAGCTCACTGGGGCGTCTGGCTGATTTCGCTACGCGATGGCGACGAGGCGGTCGGCGCTGCAGGATTCACCGGCGCACCAAACGCCGATGGCGTTGTCTATGTCGGCTACTCGATCTACCCGTGGCACGAACGAAGAGGCTACGCAACCGAAGCGGTCGATGCACTCATCGCATGGGCGATCGAATGCGAGAACGTGCGCGCCGTGCGCGCGACAATTCCGCCCTGGAATGCGCCATCATTGCGCGTTGCAGCAAAGCTCGGAATGTCGCAGGTCGGAATTGCACACGATGAAGAAGTAGGCGAAGTGCTCGTTTACGAATTGGTTGTTGCCCCTGATGATGCGCCCAGGCCCCTACCATCGGGGGTTTGACGTAAATAGCTCACCAACTGCAGTAGATTGTCGGGTTAGCGGTTGGAGTACTCCAGAAATAATCTGCAGCACAACGAGCCTTTGCTCGCAGCGGGTTTCAGCACTTCCTTTGTAGCCCACTTCCAATTCTGATACTGCGTGACT
>JBBQYT010000280.1:0-4329 GCA_038208385.1 Longimicrobiales bacterium
CAGTGATGACCGACCCATGGGCAGCAGCTCCGCATATCCTCTCGATGAATGTCGGCAGCGTCCGCGAAATCAGCTGGCGCGGCCGAATCGTGTCGACCGGGATCTGGAAGCAGCCGGTCACCGGGCGGGTAGCGCTCCGCGGAGTGAATTTCGCAGGCGATGACCAGGCCGACCGTACCGTGCATGGTGGTGTCGACAAGGCTGTCTACGCCTACGCGCGGGAGGACTATGACTATTGGCGCGACATCGAGAAAGTCGACACCTCGCCCGGCCTCTTTGGGGAGAATCTGACTACCGAATGGATCGATCTTTCGGCCGCAGTTGTCGGTGAGCAATGGACCGTGGGGTCCGCCGTGCTCGAAGTCACCCAGCCACGCCTGCCGTGCTACAAGCTCGGCATGCGGATGAATGACCCGCTTTTTCCGAAACGATTCATGGCCGCACAGCGGATGGGTGCCTACCTGCGGGTGATTCAGGAGGGTGATGTCGCCGCAGGCGATGTCATCCAGGTCGCAGCGCGACCCGCGCACGGCGTCACTCTTCGGTCGATGGTGGAAGCGCTGGACGATCCGGCCAGGGCGGTTGCGCTTCGCAAAATCCCGCGGCTGCCCGAGTTCTGGCGGCAGGTTGCCTACGAACGCTAGGTCAGCGCCGTTCGAACTTGATGTGCGTGACTTTGGGGGTGGCAATCGTCCGGACGGGCTGCAGGCCAGCCAGATCACCGACGTCGTCGAAGAGCCGCTCGCCATCGCCTAGAAACGCGGGCACCAGGTTGATCTCCATGTCATCGACGAGGCTTGCGGCAAGGTACTGCTGCGCGGCGCTCGCACCACCGGCGAGCGCTATGTCCTTCCCACCGGCGGCGTTGCGTGCCTGTTCGAGAGCGGCCTCAATGCCATCGCCTACGAAAAAGAACGTCGTTCCACCCTCCATCTCGAGCGGCTCGCGGACGTGATGCGTGAGCACGAAAACCGGGTGATGAAAGGGCGGATTGGCGCCCCACCAACCGGTCCACGGATTTTTCGGGTCCCAAGGGCCGGGGTGGCCGCCAAACATGTTACGGCCCATGATCGTCGCGCCGATGTTGACCAGCGACTCCTCCACAACCGCGTTGCTTTCGTTCACTTCGCCGCCTTCCTGGCCATGCGCCGACCGGAAGGCTGCGAGCGGAAAAACCCACTCGTGCAGACGCATCCCGCCAACTCCGAGAGGATTGTCGACACTCTGATTTGGACCGGCAACGTAACCGTCCAGCGACATTGAGATTCTGAACCGCAGCCTCGAGGTCATCGCTTTACTCCCGATCGGGTTGCAGCAGCCTGATAGATGATCTGCCCGCCGCGAATCGTGTAATCGACAGAGACAAATGCGCTTACATTGGTGGCGAGAATCCCGGGCTCGGGGACTTTGTCCTTCAATAGCGCGAAGCGCCACAGCTTCAGGGTCGGCGTCAGCGCAATGTTCTCCACCTTCATTTTTCCGACGAGTGCCGCGCCCCAGGGGCCGATGTGCGGCGTCGTGTGCATCAGCTGGTCTACGCCGGCATCCACGGAATTGTAAAGACCATCATGGTTGGATGGGTGCGCGAAGACCTGGATTTTCCTGCCATGCGCCGGTTGACTGGGCGGACGCGACGGCCGGAGCCGTGCAAAACAGGACGATCGCCAGGATCGTCAGCCGTAATGCGTTCCTGGTGCGATGCGCCATTTGCCAGTGCCCCGCGTTTAGTGTCCGAGCGACTGCGAGATCGAATAGATGTTCGCGATGATGTGCAGGATCATCGGCACGAAGACCGAGCGCGAAGCCCAGCGTGACCCACCGAGAATCAGGCCGTCCACGAAAATCATTCCAATCAACGGCAGGCCGTACTGAACGTGCAGCGACGCCCACACGGCCGAAAGTACCACGACCGTTCCCGCCGTGCCGACCCGCGTTTGCGCCAGGCGATAGTACAAAACTCCGCGAAAGACCAGCTCTTCTGCGATCGGGCCCAAAATCCCTATCGCAAAGATGCGCATGCAGATAATGAGCGCAGGGTAAGCGGGCCAGGGCTTCGGCTGCTCGATACCGAGCAGGCTGATGAGCTGCTCGCTCACCCACATCCAGACAATCCAGACCGCAATCCACAGCGCGAGCTGCGCCGGCGATGGCCACACAAGACGGATTTGTTCCGTCCATGACATGCCCCGCTTTCGCGTTGACACCAATACAACGACGATCGCCACCAGCGGCATCAACAGCTTGAAAAGCGTACTTCCGAATACCGGCGGCATCGACTCCACGCTAGAAATGCGTTGCGCGAGACTGAAAACGCGCGAGCAGCGCACGCTGCCCCGGAATCTCGCTGTTGTGAAAGAACACCTGCTCCGAGAGCACCTGGCGAATTTTATCCAACGCATCGGGCGCATCCTGCACCTGCCATATGCGATGGAACGCCTGCTCGCGCATCATGCCCGCGTGCAGCATCGCCGACAGGTAGAGGCTCTGGCTCCACATCGCCTGGTGAACGCGGGCGAGGTCACGCTGCAGAAGCGAGAGCAAACACTCCCGTGAATCCGTCACCAGGTTCAGCTGGTGGCTGTTCCAATGCTCGACCACTTCCCTGCCCGCCGGCGTCACAACCACGTTCACGCCCGGCAGACTAAACGGCTTGTACGTCAACAGATGCACCGCAATGCCGCGCTTCGCCGCGGCGATCAGCGAATCCGCAACTCGCGCAAGCGGTGCCGGAAACGCATCGACAACCGCGATCGTCGTGCAACGCCGCAACATCCCCCGAAACCGCTCCTCCACCAACGGGACCGACTGCAATTCGTAGATCCGCTCGTCGTGCGCCGGCGGTGCAGAATCCGCCAATGCCGCTTCTGCGCGCCGCACATTCGCCTCGAGCGTTGACTGCGTGTGACGCAGGAACTCCGCTGCCGGCACTGCACTGCAAAGACGGTTTTCTCCCTCCGTGAGAAGCACGGCGCCGCGCCGGGCCAACGAGTCTATCGCCTTGTAAACATTGGCAGTTGCACGTCCGAGCATTTTCCCAATTCGGTACCCCGTCATCGCCTCGCCGCCAAGCAGAAGCGCGTACGTCTCGGCCTCGAGGTCATTGAGTCCGAGTGCAACGAGCGAGTCGAATTCATCGTTTCGCATATTCAGTAGTATATCTCGCTACTACTATGTTTTGCAAACGACGTAATTCGCACGGCCAACATCCTGAGCTCATTTCACATCAATTACCAGCGCGCGGTGCCTGTCGACCCAATAGCTCCAGGGAATGAACAGCCAGAGACCAAGGGCGAAGCTGGCGAGGGTCGGGAGATTGCCGGGAGGGGGGCTGAAAAAGCCACTCAGGAAGATGAGGAGCAGGACTGCGACCATTGACCAAAGGCCCCAGGACCCAATTCGGTCGCGGGCGCGAGTGGTGCGCAGATATATGACGAGGCCGCCAAGGAAGAAGATGCCTTCGAGGATGATTGTGAGCGGAATGGAGTTCCAAGCGCCGAAGCCGAGCTTGAGCGGGAAACCCGGCCATACGGGGAGGTCGGGCGGGTGCATGGGGAGATCGAGAAACCAGTGGCTCAGAACAATGAGTCCGATGACGATCGCGCCGCGACGATATCGCTTCAGCGCGAAATAAGCGCCGCCAATAAGAGTGCCCCAGACGATCGCGGCGAGGAGGCTGTGCGTAAAAGGATAGTATGTGAACTCGAACGGATTCGCCTTCATGAAGCCGGGGACAATGCGAACGTGCTCGATGCCGAGCAAAAGCAGGATTGGCCACAGCTCGTCGGCGAACTGCGCGGCAAAGGTGAGTGTGCCGAGCGATGTTCGTGGCGCGGCACGCTTGGCGGCGAACGCGATGCCGTAGTGTCCCACAAGCATGGGGATAGCCCTTCTGGATTGAGCAGGGATTGAAACGAAAAAGGGCGTCGGTCAGGCCCGACGCCGAATGGGGCTCAGCTCGCGAAAGCGACCGCGCCCGGCTGGAACAGAATCGGTACAACGACCCACACGGCTACCGCGTGATCATAATTCTTTGCGGGGCGGAACCGCATGCGCGCCGCGGCCTTCATCGCTGCTACATCCAGGGATCCGAACCCGCTCGAGTCCTTCATTTGCCATTTCCGCACACCGCCAGTTTCATCGATCAGGAACCACAAAAGCACGCGCCCCCCCACACCCGCGTCCTGGAGAAACATCGGATATTCCCGTCGAAGCTGCCGTCGTATCTCGTCGACGTTGACAAGCTCGGGCTCAGCCGTGTGCTGCGTGAAGTCCGGTTGTTGGGTTGCCAGGTCATCGGCTGTCGGCTCGATGTGCTCGTTCAGCAGCGCC
>JBBQYT010000281.1:0-4321 GCA_038208385.1 Longimicrobiales bacterium
ACATCCTGCTGGTTTGACCTGTACTGGGACCGGCCGATCAGATAGAGCGCTTCCGCTGCGAGCGCGGGGTTCCCAGCATCGTCCGCAACAGGCTCGATTGTGTTTTTTACATCCGCGTAGCGGGCGCCGCGGAAGAGTGCGCGCCCCAGCTCCATCTGAAGCTGCGCGCGCGTGTCTGCGGAGACCGTCGGCTGCGCCATGTATGCGCGCAGCGAGGCGCCGCCACGCTCGAAGTCATTGTTGCGGAGCAGCAGACGTGCGATGCGGAGCTGGTCGGCGGGAGTGGGCTGCAAGGCGAGCAGCTGGCGAGCTGCTTCGGCAGCATCCTTCGACAGAAGCGGCTGCTCGATTGCGTGGCGGAATGCATCGCGCGCGCGATCATTGTCATTCGACTGCTGACGCAGTGTTCCAGCAAGCGTCCAGGCTTCCGCCCGACGCGCACTCGATGTCAGGCGCGGCGCAGCGCGCTCCGCTGCTGCCGCTGCGTCGACTGGTGCGCTGCTTTTTTGCAGTGCGGTGACCCGCGCGCGCCAGCCCCACTCGAGCGCGAGCGCAGAATCGACCTGAGCGAGCTGGGATCGTACAACGGCCGTGTCGCCGGCATCACCAGCTGCGCGCGCTGCAAGCACGTATGCCCACTGACTCATGTCAGGGCGCAATTTCGCTGCGCGTTCGTATGCGGATACTGCGTCGGCCGGATGCTTCGACCGCGACAGCGCGATGCCACGGCGAAGCTCTGCAGTGCTGCGCTCCGCATCGGACAAATTGGCACGTTCGATGTAATGCGACAGATCACGATCGGCCGCGTCGAAATCGCCGAGCGCAAGCTCGGCTCTGGCAAGCAGCTCCCAGCCTCGTGCGTCACCGATCGAGTCCAGCCAATTCCGTTTGTCCAGCAGCGCACGCACGGTACGCCAGTTCTGCCATCCTGCGTCTGCCTGTGCAGTGAGCAGAAGTGCATCCGCACTGGAATCGGCAGACGAAGCCAGATAGTCGTGCAGCAGACGGCTGGCGAGGAAGTAGCGCTCCTGTTTGAGCGCAGTGCGGGCAGTTTCCGGGACGCGCGAGTCGATCGCTTCTGCACGTTCGGATGATGATGAAGTCGACCCGCTCCGAGTCGATGGCGTCGCTGAGCGCGTCTCCAGCAGAATCGGTATGACGATCAAACAGAGGAGGCCTGCGAGCAGGGCCCACTTGCGGCCCGTCATTGCGATACGACTCAAAAGGTTGCCTCGATTCAGGGTTAGCTGAGCTTGCCGACCTTATGATCTGCAACCCCTGCGCCGCAAAGGAAAATATGGTGTGTGACAGCGGCTACGAGACGGCTCGCGCTTCACCCGCACCTGGCACGTAGGCGGGCTCTTTGATACACGCTGCGAAATGGCCGGGTGCCTTTTCCGCGAGCGGCGGAACCATGCTGGCGCAGTCCGCGTCCTTTAGCGGATGCAGACAGCGCGGATGAAATGGACACCCTGATGGCGGAGATGCAGGACTTGGAATGTCGCCGCTCAGAACAATGCGTTTGCGACGCGCCGCAGGATCCGGCTCGGGCACCGCGGACAGAAGCGCCTTCGTGTACGGATGTCTCGGCGTTTGTGTGAGCGCGCGCGAATCCGCCAGCTCGACAATGCGTCCGAGATACATGACTGCAATGCGATCGCTTACGTGCTCGACAACGCTCAGATCGTGTGCAATGAACAGGTAAGCGAGGCCGAGGCGCTCCTGGAGATCCTGCAGCAGGTTGAGCACCTGCGCCTGCACGGAGACATCGAGTGCGGACACCGGTTCATCGCATACAATAAAATCGGGCTCGACCGAAAGCGCGCGCGCAATACCGATGCGTTGCCGTTGGCCACCACTGAATTCGTGCGGATACCGACCTGCGTGCTGCGGTGACAATCCGACGGTCTCCAGCAGCTCCCGCACACGCGCCTCCGCAGCTTCGCCTTTTGCGAGATTGTGAACCGTCAGCACTTCACGCAGAGTGTCACCGACTGTCATGCGTGGGTTGAGCGAGCCGTACGGATCCTGAAAGACGATTTGCGCGCGGCGGCGCATGCGTCGCAGGTCTTCGGGCTCCATCTTGAAGATGTCTTTGCCCTCGAAGAGCGCTTCGCCCTCAGTTGGCTCGATCAGCCGCAGCAGTGTGCGTCCCGCAGTCGTTTTGCCCGAGCCCGATTCACCGACGAGTCCGAGCGTCTCACCGCGCCGCACCCAGAACGTCACACCATCGACGGCCTTCACCTGACCGACGGTGTGCGACAAAAAGCCCTTCTTAATCGGGAAATACTTCTTGAGACCGCGCACCTGAAGCAGCGAGTCCATCGGCGCAGGTAGCTCGTCTGGCGTGCGTCCGCGCAGATCGCTGTCACCCTTCGCGGGTGGCAGCGATTCAACATTCATCGCAACTTCGCGCGCAGTCGTGCTCATCGCTCCACATCCCGTTCGACATCCGGAATATCGGTTTCAGATGCACGGAATTTTGCATCGGCGAGACTCACGCGACGGTGATACGCCTCGACGGGCGTAAGCTCGTCAGGCTTCTTGATGCTTCGAAATCCTCGCCCCGATGAGTCGACTTCTTCACGCCGTTCGGGATGCTTCTCGAGCCAGCAGCGATCGAGATGTCCCGGACCCGCGTTGAATAGCGGCGGATGCTCCTTCACACAGGCGTCCCACGCGTACGGACACCGCGTATGAAAGCGACAGCCGACGGGCCATTTCATTGGACTCGGAACTGTCCCCGGAATCACGGCGAGGCGATCGAGCTTCTGGCCGAGCTTCGGAATCGACTGTAAGAGTCCGAGCGTGTACGGATGGCGTGGGTCAGTGAAAATCTGTTCGACCGTACCCTGCTCGACAATCTCTCCCGCATACATCACCAGAACGCGGTCACACACTTCCGCGACAACGCCTAGATCGTGTGTGATGAGCACCATCGCCATTCCCATGCGTTCGCGCAGCTGCGCGAGCAGATCGAGAATCTGTGCCTGGATTGTAACGTCGAGCGCAGTCGTCGGCTCGTCGGCAATCAGCAGGTCGGGCTCGCATGCGAGCGCCATCGCAATCATCACGCGCTGACGCTGTCCGCCCGACAGATGGTGCGGATACGCATCGACACGCGTTTCGGGATCCGGCAAACCGACGAGGCGCAACATTTCGATCGCGCGCTCGCGTGCTTCCTTCTTACCGGCTTTGCGATGGAGCCGCACGGTCTCGGAAATCTGTGCGCCGACGCGCTGCACGGGATTCAGCGATGTCATCGGCTCCTGAAAGATCATCGCCATCTCGGCGCCGCGCAGCTCGCGAATGCGCGATGCAGACGCAGTGGTCAGCTCTTCGCCCTTCAACTTGACGGAGCTGCCTTCCATGATGCGTCCAGGCGGATCCGGTACGAGGCCCATGATGCTGAGCGACGTGACGGATTTGCCGGAGCCGCTTTCGCCTACAATGCCGAGAACTTCACCGCGCTCGACGGTGAACGAAATGCCATCGACAGCGCGTGCTTCGCCTGCATCGGTCTTGAAGTACGTGCGCAGGTTCGTGACCTCGAGCAGCGCCATTATGTCCTCAGGCGCGGATCGAGTGCGTCACGAAGTCCATCGCCTACAAGATTAAATGCAAGCACAGTCAGAACGATGGCGAGGCCGGGGAACGGCGCGACCCACCCGGCGCCGATCAGGTTCTGCCGGCCGTCAGCGACCATGTTACCCCACGACGGTGTGGGCGGCTGCACGCCGAGGCCGAGGAATGACAGACCGGCTTCCATCACGATCGTATTTCCAATGCCGAGAGTCGCAGTGACGATGACCGGCGCAAGTACGTTCGGAATCAAGTGTCGGAAAATGATGCGCGTGCGGCTCATGCCGAGCGCTCGCGCAGCCTGGATATACTCGCGCTCACGCAGGCTCAACACCTCGCCCCGCACAATGCGCGTTGTGCCAGGCCACTGCGTAAGGCCGAGCACCGTGATGATGATGAAGATCGATGGACTGAACAGCGCGACAATCAGGATGAGCAGCACGAGGCGCGGAAACGCGAGGACCATGTCGGTAAAGCGCATGATCACTGCGTCGATGCGACCGCCGAAATATCCGGCAAGTGCACCCAGGAACGTTCCTAGCGAGATGCTGATCGCCGTCGCGATAAACCCGATCGACAGCGAGATGCGCGCGCCGTAAATGATGCGGGACAGTACATCGCGTCCGAACTGATCAGTGCCGAGCCAGTTGGCCCCGTTCGGCGCGATGTAGCTCATTGCGACGATGTCTTTGGGTTGTGCGATCGGATCGAATGGGGCCAGGAACGGTGCAAGGAGCGC
>JBBQYT010000282.1:0-4316 GCA_038208385.1 Longimicrobiales bacterium
AGATCGCGTGCGCCGTGCGGTCAATACGCGTGACAGCAATGGACAGTACGCGCTCTGGCAGGGTGGCATGGAGCCGAACATTCCGGTCGGCTCGGCGACAGGCGTTGAGCGCGGTATGGCGAAGGCCGTTGCCGGCGCGGAGCGCGAGCAGCGTGAAGGTGCCAGCGGAAAGTGGGTCTCGCACTGGAAGATGGTGCACGTCGTGCGGCCGGTCTGGGAGAAAGCTGCGCAAGCCAACCAGCTCGGCCGCCCGTTTCCTGCACTGACCTACACGCAAGAAGATGCGGACGGCCTGTTCCTGCTCGAGCCCGCACCGCGCACAGTGCGCGGCGCACGCGACCTGCTGAGCGTGGCACTCCAGTACGGGAACGCATTTCTGGAGGGACTCCAGGCGGCCGCGTTGAAGCCTGCAGACTTTTTTGGCAACGACGATGTGCTGTATCTGATGGAGGACATGGCGACCGGCGAAATTCGCCTGAGCATCATCTGGGAGTGGCTGCACAAGGGCGCAATGTTTACGGCAGACGATCCGGAAACGGGCGTACGGGTGGGTGACACGCTGTCACCAGAGCTCTACGAGCGGCTGCTGGACGAAGAATTCGCGAAGCTGCTTGCTGCAGGAGATCGCGACGTGCACGACTGGACAAAGACGACAACACTGCCGATCGCCCGCGAAATCGTCGACGCGTACATCAGGGAAGCCGTCAAGGTGCCGTGGTACATCGACCTGCTGAATCTGAACATCGGTGAGCGGGATCTGGACGAGGCACGCCGGCGCATCAGGATGTACCTCGATGCATTCAGTGCGGATGGCACGCGCATCACTGCAAACATCGATTACTGAATTTCGCAGGCTCCTGCAGGACTACTCGATGCGAAGCGTGAGCGCAGGCAAATCGATTCCATCGACCGATGCGCTCCACGCTTCGCCGGGAGCGATCCGCTTCGATTCCGTCAGTGTGCCCGTGCTGATGAGGTCGCCGGCTGCGAGCCGTTGTATCTTCGGCCGACGCGTGATGGCTGATGCAAGCTCGGCAACGCACAGTGCAGGACTCCGCAGCGAATTCCGTCCCGAGCCTTCCTCGATCAATGCACCATCCTTCGACAACCTCAGCTTGAACTGGGCGAGCTGCTCGACGAGTGCCGGAATGTTGTCTGACGCAACATTGACCGGCTGACCCACGACGAGCGCCGCGTGCAGGCCGAACGACGCAACGAAGTCTGTGGGCTGGAACTTCCAGTCGGCAAACACGCAGTCGATGATCTCGAAGCCCAACGCAATCCATTCGACGGCGCCGAGCACTGTGGCTGCGTCCCGTTCATCGCTTTCGAGCGGTCGTTTTAATCTGAATACGATTTCAGGCTCGATCTTTGGCGAGCACATGTGTGCGATCGACAGCGCAGCTCCGCTCTTCTCTGCGTAGTGCACCGTGTCATCGTACATGTGCGCCCATACGAGTGTGTCGAGCTTCAGTGCGCGCCAGACGGCCTTGTTGGCGAAGCCGACTTTCAGGCCAACGGGTTTGTGGCCGCTCTCTTTGCGCAGCCGCACAAGCTCCGCCTCGACGGCGTATGCGGTAGTGAGATCGAAATCGTCAGTACGCGTGGACGGAGCTGCAATCGTCTTGCAGCTCGCGTATGCGGCCATCAGCTCGCGTGCGAGTGCGGTTGTATCCGTAGACACGAATGTGCGACTACTTGACCGGCGCGGGGATTCCCACTGCAATACGGCTCGGCGTCGCCGACGCGCGCAGGCCGAAAGCCATCACGGCTGCAAGCAACGACAGAATGGCGCTGCCGTAGAAACATGCAGACCACGAGCCGAAGTGCTCGAACAGCAATGCAGCAATGCCGCCGCCAATGATCGATGCCACGCCTTTCGCGGAATACAGCACGCCGTAGTTCGATGTCGCGTAGCGAGTACCGAAGTTATCGGCGAGGAGTGACGGAAAGACGGAGAAGACTTCGCCCCACGTGAAGTAGGTCAGCACAAGAGTGAAGGCGAACCAGCCGGCGGACAGATGTCCGACCGTGAGCACGAACAGAAGCGCGGCAGCGTTCAGTGTGAATGCGATGACCATTGCCGTCTCGCGGCCGATCCTGTCCGAGGCCCAACCCCAGAACACGCGGCTGCCGCCGTTTGCGATCGGGCTGAGCGATGCTGCGAGTGTGAGTGCGCCGGCAGTGAGGCCCCACGCTTTTGCCATCGGTCCCGCCTGCGCAGTCACGAGCAGCCCGCCCGTCGCCATCATGACGAACATCAGGTAGAGCGCATAGAAGCGTGGCGTGCGCAGCATTTCGGCGGTTGTGTAATGATGCTGCACTGTGCCGGGTACGTTCGAGCTCGTTCGTTTTGTTGCGGGCGCAAGCTCTTCAAGCGGCGGATGGCAGAGGAACTGCGCGACGATCACAATCACGAGACCCTGGATGATGCCTGAGCCAATGAACGCCGTCTGGTAGCCGTGCGTTTGAATTGTCCACGAGATGAATGGAATGAAGAGCGCGGTACCGCCACCGAAACCGGCAGCCATGATTCCCGCGGCAAGTCCGCGCCGTTCCCTGAACCACTTGAGTGCAGAGCCCATGCAGCCGCTGTAGACGAGCGCCGCGCCGGTTCCGGCGGTCGCGTAAAACGTGTAGAGCATGGGCAGCGTGTGTACGTAGGCGAGTCCTGCCCAGCCGGCGCCGCACAGAACGCCTGCGAGGCTCGTGAACATGCGCGGCCCCAGGCGATCGATGAGCCAGCCGTCGACTGGCTGCACCCAGGTCTGAAACAGGATAAATAATGTGAAGGCCCATTGTACATCCGAGAGCTTCCAACCGTTGGCTTTCTGCATCGGCCCGACAAACAGCGTCCAGGCGTATTGCAGGTTCGCGATCATGATCATCGCGATCAGCGAAGCTACGAGCTGAAACCAGCGATTCTGCACTTTCACCTGACAACCTCCTGCGGTGGTGATGTCAGATCACTCGCCCGGTACTCACCCAACGCCTTTGTGCACGCGTAAATTGCCCGGGTCGCGAGCATGGGGACGCCGAGCCGCTCACCAAGCTCCACAACTGCACCGACAACCGGCTCGATTTCCATCGGCCGGCCGGCCTCGTAGTCCTGCAGCATCGAGGTCTTGTGCGCGCCGACCTTCTCCGCGCCGGCAATGCGCTGATCGATCGAGATCGGCAGCTCGAGTCCGAGCTTGTTGATCACCGCTTCGGTCTCCGCCATCACGTCGCGCACGAGTCGCTGTGTATCCGGATGACGTGCAATCTGCTCGAGCGTTGCGCCCGTCAGGGCACTGATCGGATTGAATGCAACATTACCGAGCAGCTTGACCCAGATCTCCTGCCGAATGCGGACCGACACGGGACAGCGGAAGCCTGCGGCGATGAGTGCGTCGGCAATTTGTTTCGCACGGTCTGTGCGCTCGCCACTCGGCTCACCGAGCGTCAGCCGATTGCCTTCCGTGTGATGGATGACGCCGGGCTCTGCAATGTCCGTCGCGAAGTATGCAAGCGATCCAATCACACGCGACGGCTCGATAGCCGATGCGATTTCGCCGCCCGGATCCACGCGCTCGAGATGCAGCCCCTCGAGATCGCCACCAACGCCCTGGAAGTACCACCATGGAACGCCGTTCTGCAGGCTGACGACTACAGTCTCTTCGTGGAACAGCGGCTTGAGCTGCGGCGCCAGGGCGGTCAGGCTGTGCGCCTTCACACCGAGAAACACGACGTCCGCAGCACCGATCTTCGTTACATCGTCCGCAACTTCGGGACGGACCTCGAAATCACCATCGGGACTGTGCACAAGCAGGCCGTTTTCACGCATTGCGCGCAAGTGCGGTCCGCGCGCGAAGAGCACGACATCAGAACCGGCTTTTGCGAGCCTGGCGCCGATATAACCACCAATCGCGCCGGCACCGACAATGACAATCCTCACGACGCCTTTGGCGCGTACGCTTCCGCAACAATGCGACGCTGGATCTTGCCCGTTGCCGTGCGTGGGATTACTTCCGTGATGTGAATCTGTTTCGGACGCTTGTAGTCGGCCAACCGCTCCCGGCAGAACGCGAGCAGATCCGCCTCGGTCGCATCAGCGCGCAGGACGACAACAGCAGCGACTTCCTCACCCCACGTCTTGTGCGGCACACCAAAGCAGACGGCTTCCGCGACTGCAGGATGCTCGAGCAGAACTTCATCAATTTCACGCGGCGAAATTTTCTCGCCCCCGCGATTGATCAATTCCTTGAGCCGGCCAACGAGCGTGAGGTAGCCTTCCTCGTCGATGATGCCCTGGTCGCCGGTACGGAACCAGCCAT
>JBBQYT010000283.1:0-4310 GCA_038208385.1 Longimicrobiales bacterium
GACACATGTCAGAGTTCGAGAACGGTCCGGTCGCTGCGCGCCGCATGGCCGAGCGACAGGAAATTTCCGGTGTACGCAGCACAGGTGAAGAGTTCCCTGCTGAGGCATCGATCTCGAAGCTGGACATCGGCGGGAACAGTATCCTGACCGTAGTGCTGCGGGATGTGACGCAGCGATTGCGAGTTGAGAAGATCCAGCAGTTCCTCTCTCGAGCCGGGACCGTGCTCGCGGGCTCGCTTGATTATCAGACTACGCTCGACACTGTTGCGCACCTTCCGCTTCCCGATTTTGGCGACGCATGCATCATCTACCGGCTCGAGTCCAGCGAGCGTGTGCAGATCGTTGCATCTGCGTGCGTTGAAAAACTGGATGCTGAAGCATTGAATCGTTTGCGGCATGAGATACTGCAACGGGGGGGCGGTGGGCCGATATCCGATGTCCTGGATGGCGCGTCCTCGGTGATCAGGGAACGGATCGAGCAGGCCGGAACCCAGGAATGGGAGACTCACTTCGCCGCCCTCTCAGCGCTGGGACTTAGGTCCGGCGTCTTTGTTGGTCTGACACCGGCAGGACACATGACGAAGGTGCTCGGACTGTATTCAACCCGGATTGCAGCCTACAGCGCTGACGACCTCGTCGTAATCGAGGATCTTGCACGGCGTGCGAGCCTGGCCATCGACAATGCGCGGCTGTATCGGGAAGCGAGATCTGCAATTGCTGCGCGCGATGATGTGCTTGCCGTCGTATCTCACGATCTCGGCCAGCCGCTCAGTGCAATTCGCATCGGCACGACGTTACTGCTGCGAACGCTGCCGCCCGATGAGCGAGAGAAAGGTGGCTGGCAGCACCTCGAGGCGATTCGAGAATCCGCTCAACAGATGGAACGCCTCGTGAACGAGCTGCTCGATGTGAAGCGCATCGAAGCCGGCCAGCTCGCCCTGAACCTCGAGCCGGTCGCCGCCGCCGACATCGTTTCCGATGTTCTGACCGTGTTGACGCCGCTGGTGGCTGCAAAGAACATTGAGATCACACAGGACATGAATGGATGTCCGACAATTCGTGCAGATGCCGGCCGCCTCGCGCAACTTCTGTCCAACGTCATCGGCAACGCAGTCAAATTCACGCCGCAGCACGGACACATCATGGTTCGTCTGTTCGAGTCGGAGGGCGGAGTACATTTCTCGGTATCTGACAGCGGTCCAGGTATTCAAGCCGATGAGCTACCACGCGTTTTTGACCGGTTCTGGCGTGCGCGCGGCACCGGTCGCGCGGGTACGGGCCTCGGCCTCGCCATATCAAAGGGTGTCGTTGAAGCGCATGGCGGCCGGATCTGGGTCGAAAGCGCGGCCGGTACAGGGACAACGCTGCACTTTGTTCTCCCCATCGCCACCCGTCCATGAATCAGCACCGTGCGTCGTACATCTGACGGGGCGCGCGTTGGTCGGTTATGTCGAGGTGTCCATCAAGCAGGCTTGAGCTCGTTGCGCACTGCCGTGAGCAGCTCCTTCAACGTCCAGGGCTTCGACAAGAATGGCAGATCGATTTCCGTCGGATTGCTGTCCCGCACTTCCTCGCCGGTGTATCCGCTTGTGAGCAGGAAGCTGAGCCCTGGACGTTCACGACTCATCGCTTCGAACATTGCGAGTCCGCCCATCCGCGGCATGATCGCATCGGAGAACACGAGATCAATTGCATCCGCATTTGCACGCCATAGCTGCAATCCTTCCTCGCCATCCGCAGCAGCAATCACGCGATAACCGTAGCGCGTGAGTGCACGCACCGTCGCGGTTCGCACGGCCTCCTGATCCTCCACCACGAGGATTGTCTGGTTTGCACCTTGCGCTTCCGGACGAACAACGGGGTCAGTCACAGGCACTGCTTCGGCGGTGATGGGAAAGTACAAGCGAACTTCAGTGCCGGCGCCCGGATCGCTATCGACAAGCACGTGACCGTGATGTTGTTGCATCAAACCGTACACCATCGCCATGCCGAGACCAGTGCCCTGCTCTGATGATTTCGTTGAGAAATACGGCTCGAAGATTCGCGCTTGTGTTGCTTTGTCCATCCCGCTGCCGTTGTCGGAAACCGCCAGCATTACGTAGTGACCAGGATTATTCCATTCCTGCGCTGCCATGAGGTCATCACCCGTTACAGCCACGCGCACATCGATCTTTAACCGGCCACCGCCCGGCATCGCGTCACACGCGTTCGTGATGAGGTTCATCATCATCTGCTGCACGGCGCCGGAATCGGCTGACACGGGCGGCATTTCTATTCCATCAAGAAAAATCAGCTCGACGCGCTCGGGCATGGCGCGTCTCAGTGAGCCGAGAAGCCCTTCGACGAGTTTCTCGAGACGCACCGGCTTGAATATCAATCGCTGGCGCCGGCTGAATCCGATCAGCTTGCGGATCATGTCCGCACCGCGATGCGCAGCGCGTTGTGCGAGGGTGAGGTCTGCTACAAGTGCGCTGTCCGCGGGAAGTGCGCTGACGGCAAGGTCCACGTGCGCCATCACAGCGGCGAGCACGTTGTTGAGATCGTGCGCAATCCCTCCGGCAAGCTGGCCAACCGCATCGAGTTTCTGCGCCTGTCGCGCCTGCTCCTCGAGGTACACTCGCGCAGTGACATCGATGTTCACGCCGATGACGCGAGTCACTTTTCCGTGCGCATCGACCAGTGCCCGCTCGACTGAGGCAATGTTTCGCGTCGAGCCATCAACGTGCAGGATACGGTAGTCGGCGCTCTCCTCACCCTTTTCGGCAATTGCCTTCTGCAGATGCGCCTGAACTCGAGGCAGGTCCTCGGCGAGCACCGCTGAAGCCCACGTTTCGTATGGCATCGGCACAACAGGCGGCAAGCCGTAGATCTCGAACATCGTGGCATCCCACACCGACGTGTTGGTGGCGAGGTCCCATTCCCAGACGCCGACCTTCGCGACATCGGTTGCAAGCGAGAGTCGCTCCATCAGCAACAGACGCTCTGCATCGCCTCGCTTGCGGTCTGTGATGTCGTTGGTGATTGTCAGAACACGAAGTGGCGTGCCGTCTGCGCTGCGCTGCAGCGCACGCCGGGTCGCAACGGCAATCGCACTGCCATCGCGCTTGTGATGTATCGCTTCACCCTCCCACTTGCCTTCGCGCAACAGTGTTGCTTCGATTTCCTCGATTGGCTCTGCCGATTCCGGATCGAGCAACTCACGCCAGTGTCGCCCGACCGCTTCCGCAGCCGTCCAGCCGTAAGTCGCTTCCGCACCGCGACTCCAGAAGACGATGTGACCCTGCATGTCCCACACGGCGATGGCATCCTGCGCGAGATCGAGCAGCGCGGCCTGTTCGGTGAGAGCGGCCGCCTGTTCCTCGAGAATCTCCGTGCGCTCGATGAACCCTTCGGCCTCCTTTCTCTCAAGATCCAGCCGGTAGAGTTTTCTCGCGGTCCATGCAACCAGCAAAACACAGAGACTCATCCCTATGAACGCCATGAGCGCGAGGCCGAAGCGCGCATCGAAGAGACCGGCGTCCTCGCCAGCCAGACGGAGACGCGCGAGCACAAACACGAGCAGTGGAATCGTCGGCAACAACCAGCGTGCGACAAAACCACCTGGCGTGTCGCTCACCAACACCTTGATCAGCTCACGTTCGGGATCGGAAGCAAGAATGGACATCGACAGGAGCACGAGCGCGAGCGCCGAGTGGATGGCCATTGACGTGTACGGCCCGACCTCCGCAAGCGATGTAACGCTGAACGCATAACCGACGAGCGCGAGCGTCGACAGCATGAGCGCGGGCAACGCGAGCCAGTACAGCGATGTGAACGTACGCGGACGACCCCTCAGCGGCTGCAGCGACAGCCCGATCAACAACAGCACAAGTGCCGTGACGGGTGCCATCCGGCCCGGATAAATCGAGCTGGCTCCCCTATCGCTGAAGAGAGCCTGGTCGATTCCCAGGTGGATCGGGACCAGGTATTCGACCAGCGTGAGCGCGCCAATCGCCGTAACGCAAAGCCCGAGCACGCGCGTGGCGACAGCAAATCCGCCGGCATGCGGATGAACGTTCAGAAGCCAAAGTGCAACGCCGGCGAGGATGAGTGCGGCCGCAGCATTTGGCTTCATCGTCGCCGTGCCGACGATACCGTTCTTGAGCACTGTGATGTCAAAGATCCAGCCGACGATCGCAATCAGGCCGATGCATGCAACCAGAACGGCACCAACGCGCGAGAAGCGCTTGGGACCGTCCATGGTCGACGTCGATGTCGTCGGCAGCTCGAAAATCGGTTCCGGTGCCAGTTGTTTTTTTGCTTGAAATCGT
>JBBQYT010000284.1:0-4299 GCA_038208385.1 Longimicrobiales bacterium
CCGATCGGCTGCTGCCTGCATGAACCGATGGCGCATCCCCGCACCTGCCCCGTGGGCCAGCACGTAGAGGAGCCAGGCATCATCGGGACGGTGATGGATCCCGGACACCTCGCGCGTGCCTACGGCGATCCTGATGTCCTGTTCTTTCATGATGGCATTCATTGTGAAAGGGATAGTTGCGGACACGCAGCCGCACCAGCATGTTGCGCGCGTGATCCCGGCACAAGATTTTTCAATGGATTCCAACTGCCTGCGGTGAGCACTTACAATGACGAAGCGTGAATTCAGGGACCGCATCGGGATGACCTGGCAGGTCTGGGAGGACAACGGCGGGGCGGGCCGTGGTGGACGCGGACGCGTGAAGCCCACGTTGTATTTCAGGTCGGGCGGAACGGTAAAACGCGTGTCGCCGATCCCGGGGGGATGGGCTGATCTGTCTGAAGACCAGTTAAAGACGCTCTGGCGCGAAGCCGATTTCGATGACGCTGATGCCGGTGAGGATGAAGACGACGCATAGCGCATTACGCACCTCTACGCGATCGTGCATGCTTGGCTTCGGTCTCGCATGCGCGTTTGCAACTACACTCCGTGCGCAGAGTACGGCCTTCGAGCAAAAATTGCAGGAAATCATGGACCGGGCTGAGTACCGGCACGCCATGTTCGGTATTGAGTTCTACTCGCTCGACACCAACAAGCCCGTCTTCACGCTCAACGCCGACAAACTTTTCACACCCGCATCGACAACCAAGCTTCTCACCGAAGGCACCGCGCTGGAGCTGCTCGGCGCAGGCTATCGTTTTCATACGCGCGTGTATCGCACAGGTCCGATTGGCGCCGACAGTGCGCTGAAAGGTGACCTCGTGCTCGTCGCGAGCGGTGATCCAAATTTGTCCGGACGTATTCTAGGCGATGGCACCCTGGCGTTCGAAGATGAAGATCACAGCTACGACGGCAGTGCCGACACCAAAGCCGTTCCCGGCGATCCGCTGCTCGTCATCAATCGAATTGCGCAGCAGGTCGCGTCTCGCGGCATCCGGCGCATCGATGGACGCGTGCTCGTCGATAACACGCTCTTTCCCGAAGGCGCACGAGAGCTCGGCACGGATGTCGTCATCTCACCGGTTTCCGTCAACGACAACGTCGTCGACTTGATGATTGGTCCGGGAACAACCACGGGCTCGTCCGTGTCTGTGCGCATATCGCCTGAAACCGGATACGTTCGATTCATCAATCAGGCGATCACATCGCCGGCGGGAAGCATTCCGCACATTCGGTGGTCGAGTGACATTGCAGGTGTGGATGGCACGCGCATTGTCACAATCAGCGGGAATTTTCCGCTGGCGACATCAGCGTGGCTCTTCACGTACGCAGTGCCGGAGCCCCGTCGTTTTGCAGAGACAGCGCTTGTCGAAGCCCTGCGCAGGCACGGCGTGCAGGCCAACATCGAGCCCGCTGGCAGGAGTACGGACTTCAAGCTGCTCGCGCCAGCTTACACGGAAGCCAACATCGTCGCTGAACACATCTCGCCGCCGCTCAGCGAAGAAGTGAAAGTCACGCTGAAGGTGAGCCAGAACCTGCATGCGAGCATGATGCCGTACATTCTCGGAGCGCTCGTCGGCGGCAAAACGGAAAATATCGAGCAGGCGGGGTTCGATCTTGAGCGGGAATTCCTCGAGAAAGCGGGCCTCGATCTGAGTAGTGCATCGCAGGGCGATGGCGCCGGAGGCGCGCAGTCCGCGTTCTTCACTCCCGATTTCGTGGTGCAATACCTGGCGTATATGTCGCGCCAGAGCGACTTCGCCGTATTCCATCGTGCCCTCCCGGTCCTCGGCAAGGATGGTACGCTGTACAACATCCAGGTGAATTCGGCGGCTGCGGGGAAAGTCTTTGCAAAAACCGGAACGTTCAGCGCATCGGATCGTTTGAACCGGCGGCCATTGCTGACGGGGAAGGGACTCGCGGGTTATCTCACAACGCCCACCGGACAACACCTCGCCTTCGCATTATTTGCGAACCGGGTACCGCTGCCGAACATTCCGGATGCAACGACGATTGTGGGTCAGGCACTCGGTGAGATTGCTGCTGCAGGCTACATGTATCTGGACGAACACATCAACAGAGCCATGGCGGGGCACTGAGCTTACCGGGTCACCCACCACTTCGCCGGATTCACCACAAGTCCACGAATATCCAGCTCGACATTCTGCAGCCGCTTCCGCATCGCAACCAGGTCCGGCGAATAATACAGAAACGTCCACGGCTCTTCATCGCGCAGGATTCGCTGCAGCGGGCGATACGCGAGCAGCGCAGTCTTGCGGTCGCGCGCCTTCGAGATGCGGTCGAGCAATGCATCGACAGCGGAATTGTTGTAGGACGCGGACTGAAAGCGCCCGCTGATTGCCGACGAATGAAACATGTCGTGCAGGTTCGGCTCGAGATCCGCAGTGAAGGCCAGGATTGCGGAATCGAAGTCGCGTTCAGGCTGACTGACTTTCTGAATAAGAGTCGCAAAATCGACAGTACGCGTGTTTACCTTCACTCCGATGCGCTCGAGGTCTGCCCGAATCAATTCACCGGACGTTTTGCTGAGAGGCGTACCCGGAAAAATGAGATCGAATGTGAATGGCTTGCCGGCCGCATCCTCGAGTACGCCGTCACCGTTGCGGTCGCGGAGTCCGGCGCTCGCGAGCAGTGCACGCGCAGCCGTCGTGTCGTACGGGAGCGGCTGAAGCGTCGTATCGAACAGCCAGTGATACGGCGGTATCGGCCCTGCAGCGACCTGTCCGTACCCGTTGCGGACGATCTGAATCATCTTCTGGCGGTCGATCGCCATCGTCAGTGCACGCCGCACGCGCGGGTCTCCGAACGGCGCGTGTTTGCCATTCCACGTGATGAACGTGAACCGCGAAGACGGCTTGATGACGACCTTCAGATCCGGATTCTCGGACAGCTTCGGAATCTGAGCGCCAGGAACCGTCGTAATATCGACATTGCTCGTGAGCAGCTCCGCGACCTGCGCAGTCGCATCCGGAACGACGCGCCAGATCAGTCGGTCGATGTACGGCCGCCCACCGAGCTCGCGCGGAAACTGCGGATTGGCTTCGAACGTCCAGCGGTCGTTCGCACGGTACGAAACGAAACGGAACGGTCCGTTGCCGACGGGCTGATGATTGAACGCCGCCTGCGCCATGCGTACCGATGGAATCGAATCGAGCAGGTGCTTCGGCATGATTGCAGTGCCCGGAAGACCCTGCAACGGATTGATGTGCGGCGTAAACGCAAAACGCACCGTGAAGCTGTCCACCACATGCACAGCGGTCCACTTGTCGAACCATTCCGCGTTTGGAAAACCGGTTTCCTTGTCCTTTACGCGATCGAATGTGAACGCCACATCGTATGCAGTGGTCTTCACGCCATCGTGCCACAACACATCGCGCCGCAAATTGAAGATCACGCCCGTATCCCCGAGCATGCGCCACGTGCGCGCGAGCGCTGGCTCGTAGGACAGATCCCGGCGATAGCTGATCAGCGGCAGAAACAGCACGTGCTCCGTGAATTCCCGCGTGCTCGACTCACTCACTGTCAGCGAATTCATTCCCTGCAGATCGACCTGCCCCGCAACGACGACTGTCCCGCCGTACCGGGGCGCCTGCGCAGCCAACGCGCCCGATGCACACAGCGAACAGGCGGCGATCAGCGCCGCGAACAACTCATTTCGTCGCATGATTGTTGTTACGCTGAAATCTCGAGTACCGTGCCGCAGACCTCGTAGCGAATCGCGCCTTTGCCGGACTTCTTGACGCTGTACATCGCCTGATCGGCGGCCTCCAGCATCTGCTCCACGCTGCCCGGCGCATCCGTCGCGACCACGCCAATACTGAAGCTCACGTTCCAGCCGTGCTCGCGCATCGCTTCCTCCAAACACAACGCGGCCTTTCCCATCGCCACCTTCGCCCCCGCAAGCCCCGTCTCCGGCAGAATTACCGCAAACTCATCGCCCCCAACACGCGCCATTAAATCCGACGTGCGCAGATGCTTGCCCAAAACCTCCGCCACTTTCACGAGCAATGCATCACCCGCAGCGTGGCCCAGCTTGTCATTCACACTCTTGAACCGGTCGACATCGATGTACGCGAGGGTCAGTGACCGACGATAACGACGCGTCCGGCTGATCTCGATGGCGGCGAGGTCTGCAAAAAAACGGCGGTTACCGAGACCCGTCAGCGGATCCGTCCGCGCAAGCTCACGCTCCTGGTACAGCGTGCCCCGCATCCCAACACCAATGATTACGACACCAAG
>JBBQYT010000285.1:0-4283 GCA_038208385.1 Longimicrobiales bacterium
TCGACTCGCGAGTTTGCTAGCCGCTTCATTCAGCGCTGCCCTCACGAGCAGTCACCTTGCGGTTCACTAGAGTCGTTGCGACCAACTCCCCAGAGGACTTTCACCTCCAAGTCATCGCCCATGCTGGGCTCACCAAAAAAAGGGCCGGGAAATGAATCCCGGCCCTTCTTCTACTTGAACCCATCAACTAACTAGGCGCTTTCGCCCTGTTCCGCTGACGGTGCTGCTGCGGCTGCCGGTGCTTCGGCAGTGCGACCTTCGCCTTCGTTGAAGCTGCTCTCCGACACGGGAACCAGCGCCGGCGCTTCTGCGGCGCCTTCCCACTCTGGAATGCTCGTGACGGCGAGCACGATACGGCGGTTGGCCGCATCGGTCTCGATGACGCGCAGCTCGAGAGGCTGACCCTCGCGAAGCGCTTCTGCCGGGTCCTTTACCTCGTTGCCGATCTGGCTCTTCGGAACGAAACCCTCGATGTCATTGCCGAGGTCCACCACAACACCGTCGTCGAGCAGGCGCACCACCTTGCCCTGCGCCTCGAGGCCCGCGGTGTACTTCTGCGCCAGATCATCCCACGGATCCTCGCTCGTCTGCTTGAGACCGAGCGAAATGCGCTTGTTTTCGGGATCGACGCCCAGCACCACAACCTCGACCTCGTCCGCCTTGCGAAGAACCTCGGACGGGTGCTGAATGCGCTTCGTCCAGCTCATGTCGCTGATATGGATCAGGCCATCAATGCCGGGCTCGATCTCGACGAACGCACCAAACGACGTGAGGTTGCGCACCTTGCCCGAAACGCGCGTGCCGATCGGGTACTTCACCGGCAGTGCGAGCCACGGATCCTCTTCGATCTGCTTCATGCCGAGCGAGATCTTCTCGTCGTCGCGATCGACCTTCAACACCACGGCTTCGATCTCATCACCGATCGAGACCAGCTTCGACGGGTGCTTCACGTTGCGCGTCCATGACATCTCGCTGATGTGCACGAGACCCTCGACGCCCTTCTCAAGCTCGACGAACGCACCGTAGTTCGTGATCGAGACAACCTTGCCGCGGACGCGGGCGCCCACCGGATACTTGCGCTCGATGTCCTTCCACGGATACGGCAGCAGCTGCTTGAGTCCGAGCGAAATGCGCTCGCGGTTCCAGTCGATGTCCAAGACCTTCACGTCCAGCTCGTCGCCAATGCCGACGATCTCCGACGGGTGGCCGACACGACCCCAGCTCATGTCCGTGATATGCAGCAGGCCATCCAAACCGCCGAGGTCGATGAACGCACCGAAATCCGTGACGTTCTTGACCACACCGCGGCGTACCTGGCCAACCAGCAGCTCCTTGACCAGCTGCTCGCGCTTCGTCTCCCGCTCTTCTTCCAGTATAACACGGCGGCTGACAACGATATTCCTGCGGCGCTTGTTCAGCTTGATGATCTTGAAATCGAACGTCTGACCGATCAGGTCTTCGATATTCGGAACGCGACGCAAAGCGATCTGCGATCCCGGAAGGAACGCATCCACGCCCATGAGATCGACCGTGACACCTCCCTTGATCTTGCGAGTGAGCGTGCCCGGGACCTTGTCGTTCTCCTCGTAAGCCTTCTTGATCTTCTCCCAGACGCGGAGGAAATCCGCCTTTTTCTTCGATAGAACGACGACGCCATCAGCATCTTCGAGATTCTCGAGGTAGACCTCGACCTCGTCTCCCGGCTGCAGGTTATCCGGATTCTTGAACTCCTCCTTCGGGATCGAGCCTTCGCTCTTGAAGCCGACATCGAGAATGACGGCGTTGTCCGTCACGCGCAGCACACGCGCCTTGACGATCTCGCCTTCTTCGATGTTCGTGAGCGTCTCCTCGTACATATCGAGCATCGCCTCGTACTCGTCCTGCGAGTACTCGTCATCTTCCCAGATGTCCGTGCGCATGCTCATGCCGTGACCCGGCCGCTCGGCCGTCGCCACCGTTCCCGTGTCGTCGCCCACTACGGCGTCTCCCTGCTCGTCCAGCGTCTCGTCCTGAATGTCTGCCATGAGTTGTAGCGGTTCCCTTCCGTCGACTCGTCCACAAGCGAAAAAATGCCGCTCGTGCGAGGCCTGGGTGAAATGAATTGTCGGGGTGAAAAACAACCTTGAAACCTACCCGGAGAGAACCGAAGCGTCAAGACGCCCGCAACGTGGCTTATCTTGTTGCAGTTTCGCCTAGTTGCCGGAATTAATCTGGCCCCTGCGACCGATTTTTGTGACGCAGCACGCCAGCCAGCCTCACAATCTCGTTCACCTGCTCCTCGAACGGGACGCGGCTCGTATCGATCAGGACGGCATTCGGCGCCTGCACAAGCGGAGCGATTTCGCGGCCCGAATCGATCGCATCCCGCTCCAGCAGCCGGCCGGTCTCCGCATCGACTTCCTTTTCCGACGGATTCACAAAGCCGGTCTGCGCGAGGCGACGCCGCGCCCGCACTTCGGGATCGGCGATGAGAAAAATCTTGAGGTCCGCGTTCGGAAAAACGACGGTCCCGATGTCCCGCCCGTCGGCCACGAGGTCATTGCCGACAGCAGCTTCGCGGAGCCGGCCCAGCAGCCAGTCGCGCACCGCCGGCACGCGCGCCATCTCCGATACGGCGCCGTTCACCTGCGGAGTGCGCAGATGGTCGGTGACGTCATCATCACCGGCAAAAAGACGGTAGCTATCAGCGACCGAACGAGCATGCACCTCGAACCCGTCCAGATCTGCGGGCGATAAGGCCACCCACTGGTCCGGCGGAACACTCGCGCGCTGTGCTGCATGCGTCAGCGCGCGGTAGAACGCGCCCGAATCGAGGTGCCGGAAGCCGAGCCTGCGCGCAACGTCCAGCGCTGTTGTGCTCTTGCCCGAGCCCGCAGGTCCGTCGATCGCGATGATCACTCGCCTGCCAGACCTTTCAATGTTGTCCAGAAGGACGGATTGCTGATCGAGACGCAGTCCGGATCGTCCATCTCGATCGAATTTCCCGGCAGCGCGCCGAGCACACCGAATGCCATTGCTATGCGATGATCGCCGAACGTCCGCACCTTCCCCCTGAGCGACGCCCTGGTTCCCTCGACGACGAATCCATCCGGCTGTTCCTCCGCTCGCACACCCAGGGCGCGCAGGTTCGAGACAACGGCCGTAATGCGATCCGATTCCTTCACACGCAGCTCGCTCGCACCCGTGACACGTGTGACACCGGCCGCACGCGACGCCAGTACGGCGAGGATCGGAATCTCATCGATCATCGAAGGGACTTCCGGCGCAGTGACATCCGTGCCGTGTATGTCCGATGTTTCCGCAACAATGTCCGCGACAGGCTCGCCGCTTCGATCCGGCAGCGCATTCAGCTTCAGCTCTGCACCCATGCGCATGAGAACCGGCAGCAGTCCAAGGCGTGTCGCGTTGATGCCAACGCCCGGAATGCGCACCTCGCATTTCGGTGCAAGCATCCCGTACGTGATGAAGAACGCAGCTGATGAAAAATCTCCCGGCACATCGAAATCGAGCGGTGCAA
Organism: Longimicrobiales bacterium; assembly: GCA_038208385.1. Lineage (GTDB taxonomy): Bacteria > Gemmatimonadota > Gemmatimonadetes > Longimicrobiales > RSA9 > JBBQYT01. The sequence continues at coordinate 3,518 of JBBQYT010000285.1, forward strand.
GCGCATCCGCCGGCGTTAGCGAAATTACAACACTTCCGCTTTGCGATACATCAGTGACTACCGTCACGCCGTGCGCGTTGAACAAGCGTTCCGTGTGATCGCGCGAAAGCACCGGCTCTTCCAGTTGCACGCGCACGCCACCGACGAGGCCCGCGAGCAGAAGTGCGCTCTTAACCTGCGCGCTCGCCTTTGCACTCACATATGAAGTCTCGCGCAACGCGCCGCCGTGCTCTTCGATCGGCAGCCTGTCGGGCGCGCTGCGCTCGATGAACCTGGCGCCCATTTGCGACAACGGCTCCGTCACGCGCCGCATCGGTCGCGAGCGCAGTGACTCATCGCCGTCCAGGACGGCAGAAAAATCGTGACCCGCGAGAATGCCCATCATCAGTCGAGAGGTCGTGCCGCTGTTGCCACAGTCGAGGATCCGCGATGGCGCGCGCAGTCCGCGCAGTCCGAGACCACGAATGCGAATCTCCGAGCCGCTGCCATCGAACGACGGAATGTCGGCGCCGAGCGATCGCAACACACTTGCAGTCGATTGCGGGTCCGCGCCCGAGAGCAGGCCGCTCAACCTGCTCTCGCCGGTCGCAAGCACGCTCAACATCAGCGCGCGATGTGTGAGTGACTTGTCGCCCGGAACGAGGACGATGCGCGGTACCACACTCATGACTGCTGCCTCCATTGACGTGCCTGTAACATGATGCGCTCAATCTCCGTGGTATCGCGTCGACGGACTGCTTCGGACAAGTCACCAATCGTTTTCGAT
>JBBQYT010000286.1:0-4274 GCA_038208385.1 Longimicrobiales bacterium
AGCCGACCGGCCTGCGCTACTGCAACAATGGTCTGTCCTTGAATTTCGTTCCTGCCGGACAGGCATTGCCGGCGTTGCGGACTTAAAACCCGCAAAGGTACGAGCCAGCCTCGTTAACTTCTTAAGGCTGACTCACAGTTACTCCCACTTCGCGGACGATTGTGCGGAAGCGCGCGTCGTCATGATAAGGGGCGAGGAGTGGGTGAAGCAGAATCAAAGGGAAGCTGCCGTCGACGTGTTCTTTCGCCGATGCGTCGAGCAGCTTTAGTGTGTGTGCCTTGTCAGCGATCGCAGCATACCACAATGCGAGTGTTGCGGGCGGCATTACACGGCTCATTGACTCGAGTGCGCGCACTGCGTCCGGTCTCTTCCCGGGTTGTTCGATTCCGGCGACAACCTTCGACGCGAGTGCGAGCAGCTGCGGATTCGCTGCGAAGGCGATGTTGATGCCGTGTCGCGCGATGTCGAATCGCTTCAGCATCACAGCGGCGTAGGCTTCGTTCAATCCGCCGAGCTCGTAGTCGGGATGAATCTGTGTGAGCTTCTGGAAGCCGATGAGCGCGCCGGTGACGTCGCCCCTTACAAGCGTCTGGTATGCGCGCAGGTTCAGTGCGGGTGGTGAGAGCGGATCGAGTGCGAGCGCCTGCTCGACTTCTGTTTTCGATCCGTCAGCCTGACCTGTGAGAAGCAGCGTCTCTGCGAGCCACTGGTGCGCGGATGCATAGCGCGGGTTGAAGCCGAGTGCTTTGCGATACGACCCTTCGGCGCCAATGAAATCCCACTCGAAGTTCTGCTCGAGCTGTCCCATTGCTGCGTGTGCCTCCGGCAGCATGCCGTCGAGTGACAATGCACGCGCTGCTGCGGAGTTGCCCTTCGATATGGCTTCTTCGGCAGGGAAGTCGGTATACGATGGCAGCACTGCGTACGTCTGGGCGAGGCCTGCGTGTGCAAGGGCGTAGGACGGATCGCGCGCAACGGCCCGCTCGAAATAATCCAGGGCTGCGCGCAGGTCTTTGGGCGTGCGCTTGTGCAACGCGCCGAGTCCCTGCAAGTACAGCGCGTGCGCCTTCGAGTCTTTTGTGCCCTGGTCTTCCGTCGGCATGGCCATTGGGGCGCCGGCAAACTTCATCTGCAGTGCAGTCACGATCGATTGTGCAATCTCATCCTGCACGCTCAATGCGCTATCGATCTTGCGATCGAATTCCTTGCTCCAGATCTGATTGCCGGTGTTCACATCGATGAGGCGCGCTGATATGCGCACGCTGTCGGCATCGCGGCGCACACTTCCTTCCACAATCGCCTCTACGTGCAGGTCGCGCCCGATATTGCGCACATCGATGTTCCTGCCCTTGAATGCGAATGACGATGTGCGTGCGGGAATGCGCAGCCCATCGATCTGGCCGAGACGATTGAGCAGCTCTTCCGTGATGCCGTCGCTGAAATATTCCTGGTCTTTCGCTGCGCTCAAATCGACAAACGGCAGGACTGCAATCGACTGGATGCGCTTGATCGCGGGAGCGGGTGTCTCGAGAAGGGGCGGCGCAAAGCGGGAATATGCTGCAAATGCGACGAATGCCACGAGCATGCCGAGACCCATGAAGCCTGCGGCGCGTGCCGGGAGCGGTGCGCCGCGTGATGTCGGGGTTTGTGATGCCGGAAGGTCGCCGGGCCTGGTGCCGAGATTGATCGCTTCCGCATCCATGTCCGATGTGCGGCGCAGGCCATCGGGCGTGAGGTCGAACAGCCAGGCAACGATGAGCGCGATTGGAAAGCCGAATGCAGCCGCGATGACTGTGAGCCGGCCCGCCATATCGGGGAAATGCAGGAGAGGACCGATCGTAGCAACGACTTGAACGGCCGCCCATGCGCCGACCAGGTACATACCGGCGACGCGCGGAACGTGACGTCGCTTCACTTCGCGGAAAAAATTTTCCAGCTTCACACCAGGAACACCCGAAAAAGGCCCATCTGCCGCACGCGTATCCAGCAAAGTCCTGACGCAGGATTGGATACGACGCGGCGCCGGAAGGTTGCAATTGTCATTCGTGCTGGAGCGCGTGCGCGGGATCCTGCCATGCGGCACTTAGGGCCGGGGCGAGCGCACCCAGGAACGCTGCAATCGCGAGTACGCCAATTCCGCCGAGCGTGAGCGTGGCATCGAAGATATGAACCGCGGGGAAATATACCTTCACGATCTGCGCGATGTTCGGGGCGACGAGCGCGCCGATGACGGCGCCGACTGCAACGAGCGCTGAAGCTTCGCGCAGCACCATGAGCATGACTGTCGAGCGGCGCGCGCCGACGGCCCTGCGCAGTCCGATCTCGGTGCGGCGCGCTTCCATGTTCGTGCGCATAAGCGTGAACAGCCCCTCGAGCGCCAGGAACAGCACGACAATCGAAACAAACGCAAACGCGCGCGAGAACCACAACAGCGGTGCGATCGCATGCTCGATGCGCGAGCGCGCAGATGCTACGCTCGTGACGCGCAGTCCGGATACCGCAATGAGCGACGCGACATCGTTGTGGTCATGCGCGGTGCCGGTAGTACGAAAGACGAGCTCTGCTGTCGCGGGCGGGTGTGCGAGGCCGGGCAGGTAAATCGCAGGAAAGCGGTCCTGCGCGCCGTGCGATGTGAGGCCCGTCGGTCGTTCGGTCTGCGAATGCAGGCCGACTGCCGGCAGGTCATCGACAATGCCGACGACTTTGTACCAGTGTCCGGTGAAACCACCAACCTGAATCTGCTTGCCGATGATCGGGCCGTCATCCTGAAATCCCATCCGTGCGAGCGTCGCATTGATGACGACTTCGTCGTCGTGCGCGCCATCGGGCTCGCGCCCCTCCAGCAGGCGAATCCCAAGCGTATCGAAATATCCTGGCGCGATGACGTGATGCTGCGCGTTCATCATGACCATCGGCATGAGCATGTATGCGAAGCTGCAGCGTCCGCACATCACAGAGATTCGTTCGAGCGTACCGATGCCGAGAAGCGTGCCGCGGCTCGAAATGCTTTCGGCCTGAAACTCGGGACTACCGGACATGTGATGCAGCAGCGACACATACGCGGCCGTGCGAGCGTTGTCGTCCTCGATATGCGATGCATCGATTTCCGCTGTGTACAAACCGTCGAGCCGAACAGGCGTGCTCGTCGTCATGCGGAGCGGCTGCGACGCGCGCAGCAATGCGCCCGCGGAAACAAAAAGCATCAGTGCGAGGCCGAACTGCACAACCACGAGCAGGTTGCGCGTATCGCTTGCGCCGAGGCCCGGATTTGTCCGCGCTTCGGGCGAAAGTGCATCGCCGATCCAGCCTTTGCGCGACGTGCGGAGGCGCGGTGCGAGCGAAAACAAAAAGGATCCGGCGAGCGGCAGCAGCAGAACTGCAATCAGGACGAGTGGCTGGATGAGTGGGATGCCGCCGCGTGTCGGTGAAGGCCAGGTGCGATGCAACGCGGCTGCAGCTGCGAGTCCAATGCACGTCCCTGCGACGCCGCCCAGGCAGGCGAGCACCAGTCCGTCGGCAATGAAGTCGCGCATCAGGCGACGCGGGCTGGCTCCCAGCATTGCCTGCAGCGCGATTTCGTATCGGCGTGATGCCGCATCTGACAACAACGCGATGGCCGTGTTCACGCAGGCGGCGCCGAGAACAACCAGTGCGAGTGCGGCGAGAACTCCGAGGAGCTGTGCGAGCCCTTCGAGCTGCAGTGCGGCGGGCGTGTGCATTGCCGCCGACCAGTGCATGCGCCAGCTCGCCCCCGGAATCGGGTCGATCGCGAGCGCAGGAGTCAGGCCCGGCGGCGTGACGCTTCCGCGGAACAGCGAGAAGACCGCAATGGCGGCGCCGAGGCCCAGCGTGAGCGGGATGAGCGCCGAAGAGGGCGGCAGTTTCCTGCGATTCGGATCCATGCCGGAAATTGTGATCTATTCGGTCGGTCGCGCAACGGCGGCCTGCGGTATTTCGAGCCCCCAAGTCCTTCCGCTCGGGGGGATGAGGGCATAGTGTTGAGGAGCACAATGTCGGACCCGAACACGGAGGCTCATGAAACACAAAAATGCTCTACTCGCGGCAACCTTTCTGTTTTCATTCGGAACACCGCTGCTCGCGCAGAATCAGACTGCCCAGCCGGCACAGGATTCGGTCAAGCCGCTCGAGGTGGGAGCGGTCGCACCCGATTTCGAGTTGCCGGGCGCCACGCGATACGGTGTACTCCAGCAGCCGATTCACCTGAGCGACTACAAAGGCAAGACCGTCGTCCTTGCCTTCTTCTTCAAGGCGCG
>JBBQYT010000287.1:0-4272 GCA_038208385.1 Longimicrobiales bacterium
GGCAGTGATCGGGTTGGCGCGCGCCGGCATCGTGCTGCCATCACCCGGTGTGCTCATCATCGCGGGCGTCATCTACAGTGCACTTGCTGCGGGCCTCGGACCCGGACTCATCAGTGCTGCAATCAGCATCGCCTACATTGCGTATGCGCTGAAACTCCCGGGACCGGGCCTGCGCTATTCATCGAACGGACTCACGCACCTGATTGCGGCGGCGATCATCATGCCCGGCGTCGCCGTTCTGCTTGCGCAGCTGAAGTCGCGTCTCGACACGATCATTGGCCGCGAACGCGAGCTTCGCCGCATCGCCGAAGCTGCACACGCACAAGTTGCATTTCAGGCAGGACTGCTCGATGCCGTGGCACAGGCTGTCATGGCCATTGATCTGAACGGGCGCATCAGCTACCTGAACCGCAATGCCGAAAAGACGTACGGATGGACATCGGCGGAAGCCGTCGGCCAGCTGATCACCGACCTGCTGCTGCCTGAGGAATCGCGCGAGCAGGGCAAACGCGCAGTTGCACGCCTGCTCGATGGCGAGAGCTGGTCCGGCGATATGATCGTGCGCAGAAAAAACGGCACGCGCTTCAACGCACTCGTCGTCGCATCGCCGATTCGTGATTCGAAAGGACAGCCGCATGGCGGCGTTACGGTATCCTCCGACCTGACCGAGCGTTTGCGCGCGGCACATGAGCAGAAATTTCTGGCGGAAGCCGGACAGGTGCTTTCGTCATCGCTCGATGTTCAAACAACGCTCGAAAGCGTCGCACGACTCGCCGTTCCATTCCTCGCCGATTTCTGTCTTGTAGATGTCCTGAACGATGGTGAATTGAACCGCGTGGGCGTTGCGCACGTGCGTCACGATCTCGAGGGCGTCGCGAATGCACTGCGCGAATATCCACCCGACGCAAAAGGCGACAGCGCAGTTGCAAATGTCATTCGCTCCGGCGCGCCATTCATCGTCGACAGTATCTCGCAGGCTTCGATCAACATGCTCGACCGCGCGTACCGTGACCTGATCGTACAGCTTGGGCCGCGCTCATGCATGGTGGTACCCATCATGGCGCGCGGCGCGGTCGTCGGAACGATCTCGTTCGTGTCATCGACAGCCGAGCATCGCTACAACGATGCAGACCTCGCCCTCGCAGAAGAGCTGGCGAGGCGCGCGGGTGTGGCGCTGGACAACGCGAAGCTCTACCACGAAGCACAGGCCGCCAACCAGGCCAAGTCCGATTTCCTCGCGGTCGTATCGCACGAGCTGCGCACACCGCTGACGACGATCATGGGTTACACGGATCTGCTCCTCACTGGCGTGCCCGAAGCGCTCCCCAAAACAGCGAGCACGTACGTCGATCGCGTGCGGAAAGCGGCGTGGCACCTGCTCGGACTCATTGAGCAAATTCTAATTTACGCACGCATGGAAGTCGGTCGCGACGAAGTCCACACGAGCCGCGTCGAGCTTGCCGAGCTCACCAAAGAAACCGCAATCCTGATGGAGCCCATCGCCGCCGAAAAAGGACTGCGATTCATTGTCACTGCACCATCGCCTCCAGCAGTCATCGAAACAGACCTCATAAAAGTCCGCCAGATCCTGCTCAACCTGTTGTCCAATGCAGTGAAGTTCACGGAAAAAGGCGAGATCCGAATGGACGTGTCACTGAAGGACGGCAAAGCGCTGTTCCGAATCACCGACACAGGGCAGGGAATTTCAGCGGAGCACCTCGAAAAAATCTTTGATGCATTCTGGCAGGTCGAACACGCAACCACGCGCAGCGTCGGCGGCGCAGGCCTCGGACTCAGTGTCACGCGTCGCCTGGCGCGTCTCCTCGGAGGCGATGTGCGCGTAGTCTCATCACCCGGCACCGGTAGCTCCTTCGTGGTCGAATTGCCGACGCGCTACGAACCGCCGGTCAAGAAGTAAAGAAAAAGAAAGTACGAACATTATTCACCGCGGAGGACGCGGAAGACGCGGAAGTTCGTCCGCGCCAAATCCGCGTCTTCCGCGTCTCCCGCGGTGAAAAAATGCTTGTGTTCTATCTTCCTGATTTGTCCGCTTTTTCGTTGTCGGGCTTCGGTGTTCCTTCCGGTTTGACGTCTGAAGTTGTCACGAAACGATGCGTCTGGGGAACCGTAATCGTAAGCGTGGCAAAGCGTTGACCGGTGTTGTATACTGGGGTGTGTCCAGATGCAGGATACAACCTGTCCAAGAGAACCTTTTCGACCCCGCACGTGTACGGTAAGCTGGACCTAAATCGTTGGAGGCAATGCAGATGGCTACCAACAGGCTCTCCCCAATCTCCGAAGTTCAGTTCCAGCAGCAGCTCAAGGCGCTCGAAAAGAAGGTCGTGCATGATGCCGATCCGAGTGTCGAGGCTCAGTTTTTCAATTCTGCTGGCGACCTCTGTAATACGGCGCTTCGTCCGAAGCAGGCGTTGAAGTATTACGGCGACTCGGTCAACACGTATCTGAGGATTGGCCGGTATGACGCGGCCGTGGCGGTGTGTAGCAAGCTTCTGCGCGCGTCGCCGGACGTGGTGCGGACGCATTGTACGCTTGCCTGGATTGCGATTGGTCGCGGGCTGCTGGGCGACGCGCAGCAGCATGTACGGGCCTATGCGGATGCAGCGATCCGGGCGGGTTGCGAGCCGCTGGCGGTTGCGCAGGTACGTCGCATGGCGGACGCAGTGACGGATGCCGAGACGCGTTCGTTTTGTGCCGAGGCGCTTTTGGCGCTGGGCGATGGCAGGTCGGCCGACCACCTGCTTGGCACGGTTTACAAGCAGAGGAACGGGCTGCCGGGTGTGGTTTTGGGGGAGCCGTGGACGCTGACGACTGCGATTCGGGCTGCGCTGGCCAACAACCCGAAGCAGGCAAGCTTCAACTAGGCTTCAGCTGCGATAACCCGAAGTACGACAATGGCCCCGGACGGTTGCATGTTTACAGGTCCGGGTCTAGTTTAGTACCAGTACAAGAGATGGACCGGCGGATGGATTTGTTCTAGGCTGCTTGCTACCGCCGGGCGCGCATGAACGTGTAATGCGTGCCGAACCAAAAGCTAAAGTGCCGGGATATCTGCTGGCATCGATGATTCCCCCCGCACTCCAAGTGGCTGCGGGGGTTTTTGACATCAGTGCGCTAGACGGTAGACGGTAGACGATAGACGACCGACGATAGACGACCGACGATAAACGGGAGCGACGAAGTGGCGGAATCGAAATACCTGGATTTGCTGGAAGAGCGCGTGCTGATTTTCGATGGCGCGATGGGCACGAGCATCCAGGGGCTCGGTCTCACGGCTGCCGATTTCGGTGGCACTGCGCTCGAGGGTTGCAACGACTATCTGGTGATCACGCGTCCGGATGCGATCGAGAGCATTCATGCGTCGTTCCTCGAAGTTGGATGCGATGTTCTGGAGACCGACACGTTTCGGTCGAACAAGCTGACGTTGCGCGAATATGGTCTTGGCGAGCGCGTGTTCGAGATCAACCACGCGGCTGCGTCGCTTGCCCGTCGTGTGGCCGATAAATTCTCTACGCCCGGGCGTCCGCGTTTTGTTGCGGGCAGTATCGGACCGAGCGGTTTTCTACCGAGCACATCCGATCCATCGCTTGGCAACATCACGTACGACCAGCTGGCCGAGACATTCTGCGAGCAGGCGCAGGGCCTCGTCGAAGGTGGCTGCGATGTACTTCTCATCGAGACGAGCCAGGACATCCTCGAGGTAAAGGCGCAGATCGCAGGCATCCGGCGCTACTTCAAGGAGTCGGGCCGAAGCGTGCCTTTGCAGGTCCAGGTTACGCTCGACACTTCGGGCCGCATGCTGCTCGGCACCGACATCGCGGCGGCGACGGTCATCATCGAATCGCTGCGCGCAGACATCATCGGACTCAACTGTTCAACAGGTCCCGAGCACATGCGCCAGCCGGTACGCTACCTGTGCGAAAACTCGCGCCTGCCGGTCAGCGTCATTCCGAACGCGGGCATTCCGCTGAACCAGAACGGTGTCGCATTCTATCCGTTGACGCCGGAAGCATTGGCTGATGCGCACGAAGAGTTCGTCACGAAGATCGGTGTGGGCATTGTTGGTGGCTGTTGCGGTACGACGCCCGAGCATTTGCGCCAGGTTGTCGAGCGCGTGTGGGGCAAAAAGCCACTCGCTCGTCAGGCGAACAGTGTCCCCCGTGTTGCGCGCGTCGCGAGTGCAATGACGGCCGTGAACATGGCGCAGATCCCCGCGCCGACGCTCATTGGCGAGCGGGTGAACTCGCAGGGCTC
>JBBQYT010000288.1:0-4266 GCA_038208385.1 Longimicrobiales bacterium
CCTGATCTCTAATCCTGAATCTCTAATCCTCACTCCACGGAGTAAATCGTCACGGCCGTGTCTTCGAAGTGGTGTGTCTCACCACCGCCCGGGATCTCCTGCCCGGCCGCATGCTCGACCGTCAGGATACGAGAGAATGGAGTCGTCTGCCAACTTTCGATGATGCGGTCCAGCATGCGCGATCCGTACGGTGGATCTGCAAATGCAACGTCATACCGGTCCGCAGGGAGCGCGGCAGCAAACGGAATGGCATCCCTCTTGTATATCCGTGTGTTGTCACGAGCACGAAGCGCAGCGATGTTCGCCTTCAAAGCGTGCAGGCTCGCGGGTCGCGACTCAACGAAATCCGCGTAGCGCGCACCGCGCGAAAGCGCCTCGAGCCCGAGCGCTCCCGTACCCGCAAACAGATCGAGCACGCGTGCGCCCGGCACATACTCTGCAACCAGCGCGAGCCACGCGCCACGCACCCGCTCAGCGGTCGGACGCACCCGCCAGTCCGGTGGGGAAGTGAGGTCGCGTCCGGCCCATTTGCCACTCAGAATGCGCACGTTAGGTTTGACGCCCGGTTGGGAATTGCACCAATGAAACCGAGCTCCATTGTACACTGATGAATATGAATGACGCGAATCTGCAAATCACGGATGCGGTGTCCGTCCCTCGGAGCGAGCTGCAATATCGCGCAACGCGATCCGGCGGCCCGGGCGGCCAGCACGTCAGCACTTCGTCGACCCGTGTCGAGCTGACATGGGACATCGGTAAGACGCAGTCACTCACCGACGAACAGCGCGCGCGCGTGATGCTGAAACTCGCAAACCGCATCGACGCAGACGGCCACCTGCACCTGGATGCAAGCGCTAGCCGCAGCCAGGCCCAGAACAAGGAGCTCGCCACCCAGCGCATGGTCGAGCTGGTCGCAAAAGCACTCCACATCCCGAAGCCCCGCAAAAAAACGAAAACGCCGCGCGCAGTCAAAGAGGCGCGTCTGCAAGAGAAAAAAAGACGTTCCAACGTCAAGAAAACACGCGGTAAAATCTCAGATGATGATTGAGCATGCGCTTTTTCACCGCGGAAGACGCGGTTGACGCTGAAACACGCAGACGTCTTCCGCGTCTTCCGCGTCCTCTGCGGTGAATAAACGCCTGGGAAAACGGCACCATAAGAAGAACGGGCCCGCCAAGAACTTGACGAACCCGCTCCCAGAACTCGAAAGGCGAGAAACTTACTTCTGCATCTCCCGCCCAACGTTCTTCTGCACCTTGCCAACACCTTCATTTACACGGCCCTTGAGCTCCTCGCTCTTGTCGTCCGTGAGCTTGCCCAGATTCTTCTGAACCTTGCCCTTGAGCTCGCGACCCATTCCCTTGAGCTCCTGCTTGGCACCCTCCTGGGCCACATCGTCATTGCGGATTTCGTCTGCCATGTATCCTCCAGTAAGCGGAAGTTTTTGAAGTGTGGCGTTCACCAACGCAGATATATTAAGCATAAAGTGTTCCGTTCTGCGTCGTACACAACGCGTACATAAAGTGTATCAGTTGGGCTCATCAATACGCACTCTGGACAGCTCACGATCCAGCTGAGAGTGCACGCGCAGTAGTAAAAACGATGCCACGACAACAAGTCCTGCAACGAGACCCCACCAGAGTCCTGCGGGTCCGGCGGATGTCCGGAATCCGAGGTACAGACTGATTGGCATACCGATGAGCCAGAAGCCGAAGATGTTGATGTAGAACGCAGCATGTGTGTCCCCGAGTCCGCGCAGCACGCCGGCGGCCACTGCCTGCAATCCATCGAACACCTGGAACATTCCTGCGATTGGAAGCAGCAATACTGCAATCGCGACGACGCCTGCATCGTTGCTGTACAAACGTGCGAGTGGCAACGGCGACAGTATGAACACGAGTGCACTGAGAATCATGAATGATGCGCCGCACAGGATTGCGTTGCGTGCAGCGCGTCGCGCGGCGGTCGCATCGTTTTTGCCGACAGCGCGCCCAACCAGCACAGCAGCAGCGCTGCCGACGCCGAGCGGCACCATGAACGTGAGCGATGCGAGGTTGATGGCGATCTGGTGTCCGGCGATTTCAACAGTGCCAATCCATCCCATGAAAACTGCGATGATGCCGAACGCGCTGAACTCGAGCTGTTGTTGTGCGCCGAGCGGGGCGCCGAGTGCGATCATTCGCTTGAGTGGTTCCCAGCGCAGTGACTCCGGCCGGATCGGTAGCAGCACTGGGCGCAAATCTTTCCAGGCGATGGCGAGCAGGCTCAAACACATCAGCCAGCGGCTCGCGCTCGACGCCCACGCCGATCCGACCGCACCCATGCGAGGGCTGCCCACGTGACCGTATATGAACATCCAGTTGAGAAACAGGTTCAGGACGTTGGCGCCGAGCATAGTGAACAGAATCGGCTTGATGCGGCCGATCGCCTGCAGGCTTTGCCTGAGCACCAGGAATCCGAAGAGTGGGAGCGTGCCCGGAATGGATGCGATGGCAAATGCGGCAGCGAGCGGCACCATGTTGGGCGGTTGGCGCAGCAGTTTGAACGCGGGCCCGCCGAGCATCAGCAGCACGGACGTGATCACGCTCAGCAGGAGGGCGAGGATGGCACCGCGCTGGACACCGCGTGCGACGGCCTCCGGATCGCCAGCGCCTACGGCCTGTGCGACAACGGGATCGAGGGCGGTGAGCGTACCGAACGTGAAGACGCTGAGGGCGTAAAAGTAGAGATTCCCGAGTGCAACGGCGGCCAGGGCATCGGCATCGAAATGGCCGACCATGATGGTGTCGACCACGCCCATGCCCATCATGCCGATCTGTACGGCGACGAGGGGCAGTGCCAGCCGCACCATGGTTCCGAGGCGCCCTTCCGTGCCTGCAGTGCGTTCGTCGATCGGGAGTTCAGTAATCACAGACCTGGTCATCCTGTTGATTGCTGCGACAATAGGCGATCTTAAGGCAGGCCCGTAGCGTGCGAAAGCGAGCAGGAGAGAATTCGGGCACTTTTCAACTGGCGCGGCCGTTAGGGTTAGAAGTGGCCGGAGATGACGAGCCACGAGCCACGAGCCACGAGCCACGAATTGATGGAGGTTTTGAATGGCAATGAATGACATGATTCTCACGCCGATGCGTCAGGACCTGACACGCCACGGTGTGCGCGAATTGCGGACGGCTGAAGAAGTCGATGAGCTGCTGTCCAATTCGAAGGGCACAGTGGCAATCGCCGTCAATTCGGTGTGTGGCTGTTCATCGTCGCGCATGCGGCCTGCATTCACGGGCGCGCTCCAGAACGAGAACGTTCCTGACGTCGTCGCGACGGTGTTTGCTGGACAGGATCATGAAGCGACGGCGCGCGCGCGCGAGTACTTCACCGGCTATCCATCTTCATCCCCGTCGATCGCAATTCTCAAGGACGGCAGACTCGTCTACATGATGGAGCGCCGCGACATCGAAGGGCGTACGCCGGATGCGATCTCGACGGACATCAAGGCCGCATTCGACAAATTCTGCGCCGAGTAAGCAAATCCAGCTTCGGCGTAAGCCTTGCTCTTGCCCACGCCGTGACTAAACGAAACTGGTTGATCTCCGCAGGCATGGCGGCCGCAGGACTGGCCGCCTACGCCACCTTCATTGAGCCGCGCTGGCTGCAGCTCACGCGCACGCGCATTCACGTGCGCAACCTGCAGGTCGGACTCGAGGGTCTGCGCATCGCGCTTCTGACGGACATGCACGCCGGCGGTCCAACTCCGCTCTCTGTCGTGCGTCGTGCCGTACGCATGGCGATGAAGGAACACCCCGACATAATTGCACTCACGGGAGATTTTGCAGTCGACAACGCAACGAGCTTCAATGATGTGCTCGGCGCACTCGCGGGTCTCGATGCACCACTCGGTGTGTATGCCGTGCCCGGCAATCATGATTACGTCGTTGGTATCGAGAAGTGGCGCAGCGAGATCGCAGCAAATGAAACGATTGTCGACTTGACCAATACATCGGTCGTTCTCGATGTGCGCGGCGCGCGTTTGTGCATTGCCGGCATCGATGACTACTACTACGGCACGCCGAGCCTGCAGCTGCCCGACCCAGCCGAACGCGACACGACAATCCTCCTCGCCCACGCACCTGATCAGGGCGAACGCTCGCGCCGCACGCACGACAGGATCGATCTCATCATCAGTGGTCACACGCACGGCGGGCAGATCCGTTTGCCATTTTTCGGTCCGCCGATCAGCAGTGCTGACTTCCCCGATTTGTACGAAGAAGGCTT
>JBBQYT010000289.1:0-4262 GCA_038208385.1 Longimicrobiales bacterium
CCTGTCACTGATGGAGGAGAGGCCCACTACATGACTGATGTGTGGACGATGTTCTGCAAGGAATGGAACGAGCTGCTGCTGTCGAAGGCAGGTCGCAGGCCTGCATTCATCCGCATGATGGTCGTCGTTCTCATCCTCGCCGTCGTGTGGCCGGTCGAGATGGGCGCCGAGTACGTCACGTCCGGTGTGGGACCCCTGTTCGCGGGCTATTTCGCCGCGTTGTTCGTGATGGGAACGATTCCTGACGCGATCACCGGCGAGCGTGAGCGCCACACGCTCGAGACGCTCTTGTCCACGCGCATGCCGGATGCTGCAATTCTACTCGGCAAAGTCGCTGCTGCGGTCAGCTATGGCTGGGGTGTCGGCATTGTTTCGCTGATCCTCGCACTCGTCGTCGTGAACGTGCTGTACGGCCATGGCCAGCTGCTTCTCTATCCCAGAACAATTGCAATCGGCAGCGTGATTGTCGGACTGTTCGCAGCAACGCTCGTCGCACTCGTCGGGGTGCTGGTTTCATTGCGCGCACAAACCGTGAAGCAGGCGCAGCAGGTACTGAACGCGGGACTCATGTTTCTCGTATTCGTGCCGCTGTTCGGATCGAAGCTGATCCCCGAGAGCTTCAAGATCTGGTTCAGTACGAACGTGCTCGCATACGGGCCCGGCGCACTGCTCGGATCGATTGCACTTGGCCTGCTCGTCGCAGACATTTTCCTGTCCGCTGTTTGTCTCGCGCGCTTCCAGCGCGAAAAACTGATGCTCTGGTAACGCACAATGAAGCGCCGATCTCGTCCGCTGCTGCTCCCGGTACTGCTGGGCGGCGCATTCATCCAGCTTGCTGTCTCCAAACCCGCACATGCGCAACAGCCACAAACACCATCGCCTCTGATCGAACCTGCAACGGGCATATCGTCCGCAAATTGTCCGAGCGAAGATAGCTCAGGCACGGCCATCGATCCCGACCTCTACTGCATTGACCTGCTCTCGACGCCCGACCTTGATGCGACCGGCAGTGCCCGGCTCACTCCCGCGCCATCGCCGTTTACAGTATCTGTCGGCGCGGACGGGCATCAGCTCTACGATGTGACAATTGTCGCAACTGACCTTCCCGACGTGCACACACTCGGGCCGTACACGCACTATGTCGCGTGGAGCGCGACAACAACGCTCAGCGCGATGCAGCGCCTCGGTGACGTGAAGAACGGCGAAACGCGCGCAGGCCGGACATCGTTCAACAAGTTTTTTGTTTTTGTCACCGCAGAACCGGACGGTATTACGGAGTCCAGGCGTGGACGCATGGTGCTGCGCGGCATGTCGGCAAGCACACGCCTGGGCGCGCACAGCATTCAGATGTTGCCGTCTGCTCTGGGCGATACGACATCGGCAGTGCATCGCATGCACATGGGAGGTCCGTGGCCGATGCCGCCCATGGACCCGCGCGTGTCCAACGCGATGCCCGGACTCGACCGCCTGCTCCCGCAGGCGACGCCATTCCTGCCGGGCGCGCTCGCAAACGTAGCCACGTTGCCTGCAGCATTGCCGCGGCGCGTGCTCGACCTGCGTGACGGCGACACGCTCGCGCTCAAAGCCGGCCTGGTGCGTCGCACGATCAATGGCCGCACCTACGCGATGTACGCGTACAACAACCAGGTGCCGGGCCCGCTCCTGCGCGTGCAACAGGACGCGACGATCATCGTTAATTTCACGAATGCGATCGAGCTTCCATCCGCAATTCACTGGCACGGCATTCGTCTCGAGAATGCATTCGACGGCGTCGCGCATGTCACCCAGGACCCGGTCGCGCCCGGGAGCACGTTCCGGTACCGCGTGCACTTTCCCGATGCCGGGATTTATTGGTATCACGCGCACCACCGCGAGGACATCGAGCAGGACATGGGTCTGTACGGCAACATCTTCGTGCGCGCAACGGGGGATCGGTCGTCGCGTAGCGAAGAAATGCTGATGCTCGATGACATCCTCATTTCAGACGATGGCCGTCTGATGCCTTACGGACTCGAGCGCGCAACACATGCGATCATGGGCCGCTTCGGCAATGTGCTGCTGGTGAACGGTCAGACATCGTACGACAAAAACGTGCAGAAAGGTGAAATCGTCCGGTTTTATTTCACGAACGCATCGAACACGCGCACGTGGAATGTTTCGTTCGATGGCGCGCAGATGAAACTTGTCGCATCGGATGCGGGGAAGTACGAACGCGAGGAGATGATTGAGTCGGTCGTCGTGGGCCCTGCAGAGCGCTACGTCGTCGATGTACGGTTCGCGAAAGCCGGTGCCGTTGCCCTGCTGAATCGCGTGCAGGCCATCGACCACGTGCTAGGGAGCTTTTTCCCCGAGGTTGACACGCTGGGCTACGTGCACGTCGCGGAGCAACGCGCAGCGAATGTGGACTCGACGGCATTTCTGCGGCTCGCAAAAAACCGCGTCGTTATCGCGCAGCTCGACCCGCTCCGCAAATACCTGGATCGCCCCGCCGACAAGCAGCTCGAGCTCACAGTCAAGCCCACCGCATCACTGCCGTTCCCGCTCATCCAGCTGATGCGCATCGACACGATGTACTTCCACCCCATCGAGTGGTCCGGCACAATGGCCATGATGGACTGGATCCCGACGACAACAGAAGCCATTTGGATGCTGCGCGAGCCCTCCACCGGACTCGTGAATAATGCCATCAAATGGAACTTCAAGCGCGGCGATCTCGTAAAGGTCCGCATCACGAACCTGCGTCACTCATTTCACGGAATGCAGCATCCGATTCACCTGCACGGCCAGCGCTTCGTAATTCTTGCGACAAATGGGCATCCGAATCCGAATCTCGTTTGGAAGGATACCGTTTTGCTGCCGGTAGGAATGACGGCGGATCTGCTGGTGGATATGAGTAATCCAGGACTATGGATGCTTCACTGTCATATTGCGGAGCATCTCGAGGCTGGTATGTCGATGCTCTTCAACGTTCGGTAACTGCGAACGCCGGGAGAACAGCCGGGTCCGTTCACGTTTACGTGCTCGCAGCAGCGGGTTGCGTTGGCTCGGGAATGTTTAGCGCACGCGCACGCGTGCGTGCAACGTACCGGAGACCGTCACCAACGACCCGGACACGTAAACGTAAACGTGCCCGTCCCGTTCAATCGGACGTCCCAGGCACCACGCGATACAGCTGAAAAGGAGAACGCGAAACCCAAGCATTTGAAGCAGTAAAGAACCGTCCCCGTAAACGCGTGCGCGTGCGTTAAGCACGTGCGTGACCGTAACCGGAAACGTTCCCGATCGGTTCAAAAGGAACGCCCGACATTCAAAAGAATGCCGAGCGTTTGAAGTCTTCCCGCATTGAATCAGCCGCAGCAACACTTCGTCGAAGTAGCACCCGCTACCCGAACCGTCATTGTTTTTTGATCTCCAACCGCGCAGTCCCGTCAGCATGCGCGCGAACCACGAGCGCTTTCGCCGTAGCCTGAACCGCGACGGCCTCGACTGTATCGATTGTGGAAATCAGCTGCACTCCCGGCGCGAGCTCGCGATTCATTCCGCTCGCCAATGCCTCACGCGCTTTGTGCAACAGTCCTCCGACCGGCCAGCGTGCGCGCTGACGGAAGGTATCGCGCAGATCGGAATGCTGAATCCATTCGTATCCGCTTGCCAGCATGTTCAGGGTTCCGACGTCGAAGTCCAGATCGGGAACCGTCAATTGGTCCGTCGCGAGATCGTATTGCGGTGTGCCGACGAAGTAGATGTGGCCTTTTACATCGCCGGTGAAATGGATCTCGAGCGCGAGCTTGCCGTCGCCGATGCCGGAGACGCGCACCGATCTCAGCTTGATTTTCTGGCCGCCAGCATCGATGACCTTGCCGCGCGTCTCCTTTGTCAGCAGCGAGCTAGCCAGCTCGTACCCGAGCACGCCTTCCATCAGGATATGCATTCCCGGAACGCCGGCGCCTGACGTCGCCGCCGGAAGCGGCACGGACTTTACTTCAGGTCGATCACCCGTCACGATCTGCGGATTCGCGGACAGGCCGACCGTCACAAGCAGTGTCGTCCCTTCGGCTTTGATATCGCTTAAACGAACGGCTTCGGGGCGAATCATCAGGAATACGCGATCCTTCAGCTGGATCGGTTTCTGGAGAAGCTCCCACCACTGCTTGAAGCGGCTGCGCACATCGATCGCAGCGATCTTCCGGTCCACGACCGGCAGCTGCTGGATGAGGGCATCGCGCGCCGCGCCCGCGACCTTGTCCGTGATGTCGAGCTTG
>JBBQYT010000290.1:0-4243 GCA_038208385.1 Longimicrobiales bacterium
CTGGCCACTCGCAGCAACCGACTTGTACCAGGTGCTCGACACGTCCGACCTTCCCGGCGGCGTCATCAACATTGTCACCGGCCCGCGCCAGGAGCTGACCGGCGTACTCGCCGCGCACGATGACGTCGACGGCCTCTGGTATTTTGCCGCTGATGATGGAAGCGCGGCGGTCGAGCGACTCTCCGCCGCGAACATGAAGCGCACCTGGGTTTCGAACGGCATCCAGCGCGACTGGTTCGATGCCGGGCAGTCTGAAGGGCAGGAGTTTCTGCGTCACGCGACGCAAGTCAAAAACATCTGGGTTCCCTACGGGGAGTGAGTTTCAGCACAACGTCCACACTCCGCGTGCGCTACGCGGAAACGGACCAGATGCGCTTCGCGTACCACCCGCACTACCTCGTCTGGTGCGAAGTTGGACGCACCGACTTCATCCGTGAGCTCGGCGCGACGTACGCACAGCTTGAAGAGAGCGGTCAATTCCTCGCCGTTGCGGAAGCCAACGTTCGCTACCAGACCGCGGCGCGCTACGATGATCTGATCAGAATCACCACGCGCGTGGAGCGCGTACAATCGCGCGCAATCACCTTCGCGTACGACATCGACCGCATCGACCCCGCGCCTACGGCGCGCCTCGCGACCGCGACGACGAAGCTGATCTCCCTCGACAAAAACGGCGCTCTGCGAGCACTCCCGCGGAACCTCCTGGAAAAATTCCGTGAAGCAGTGTCTGATGAAGCAAAGTAGCTTTCTGAGTCTCGCGCTCACGCTCGGGAGTTTGATGGCATGTGCGAAAGCGCCTCCTCCCGCCGCACCACCGCCAGCCTCGGCACGCGCACAGGAGCCGCCGCGTCCTGCGTACAGTGCTTCCCAAATAAGCGCGCTGGCAGAGCTGATGCGCCTCGAAGACCGCCGCGAATTCGCAGACGAACGTCTGCGCGCACTGGCTCATGATTCGTCCCCCGAAGTGCGCCGCCGCGCTGTTGTCGCAACCTCGCGCATTGGCGATAAGCGGGGAGTCTCGATCCTGCTGCAAGCACTCGCTGATTCGTCCGAATCCGTGCGCATCGACGCAGCATTCGGCCTCGGCCTGCTCCGCGACACAACCAGCGAAGTCATAGCCGCACTCGCGAACCAGGCGCTGCAGCGCGCCGCGCCTACCTCCATCGAAGCCGGCGCACAGGCGGTTTTTGCACTCGGCCGCATCAACACCGAGCCCGCGCGCGCTGTCGTCGAACAGGCTCTCACAAGTGCAAGCCCGCGGATCGCCCAGGAAGCATTGCTCGCGATCTGGAAATTCAAGCGGACCGATGCAGCCGTCGCCAGGGTGATCCCGCATCTCGCTGGTACCAACACTCAAACGCGTTGGCGTGCAGCCTATGCCCTTGCTCGCATGGGCGGTGCGCAGGCGGGCGTTCCGCTTCTGCACGCGGTAACGGACGCCGACCCACTCGTACGCTCGCTCGCAATGCGCGGCCTGCGCGCGTCGGTGGTCGACTCCGCGAACATTCACGATCGCGCGCGCGGCGCGCTCACAACCGCGCTCGCGGACAGCGACGCTCAGGTGCGCATCAACGCACTGCGTGCACTTGCGAGCTACAAGGAAGAAGCAATCGTCCTGCCCGTTGCCGCGCTGCTACAGGACAACGATGGCAATGTCGCCATAACGGCAGCGCAGGCGCTCGCTGACTTGAAGTTCCCGGCATCTGCAGCCGTTCTTTCGGGAGCGGCCTCGGATCCGACAATTGCACTCGCCTTGCGCGGAGCCGCGCTCGCATCACTCGCTCGTGTCTCGGCCACGCCACCCACGAGTGCGATCGAGCGATACGCACGCGATGCCGGCAGCTGGCTTGCGCGCTATTACGCAGCCCGCGCACTCGAAGGCCTCCCATTGCCCGCCGCAGAGACCATCGCGCGCCTGCTGATCGATGATGCGGACGTCCGTGTGGCCACCGCTGCGCTCGAGAGTCTCGTCGCCATCGATACGGATTCATTGTCGGCGCTGCCGAGGATCTACATCCAGCAGCTTGGCGCATCCGATCCCATGCTCCGCGCCGCTGCACTGCGCGGGCTCCAGAAACACGCCAGCGCGGACCTCGTCCCCATCGCACTCGATGCATTCGACCGGGCCGCCAAGGATAAGGACAATGACGCAGCCACGGCCGCAATCGATCTGCTCGGCGCCATCGTGAAGCGCGGAGTTCATGCAGACCGCCCGTTTTATGCCCGATTCGAGCGGTCGCCGGATCCGGTTGTCAGGCGGGAAGCGGTCGAAAAGCTCGGCCTTGGAGCCTGGGGTGAGGCTAGCCCGGTAGAGACCGGCCATGATCAAACGTTCTATGAGCAGGTGGTGCGCACAATCGTGCTTCCGGCGCTCATATCGGGCACCGAGCCGCGGCTCCGTATTCATATGGCCATTGGAGACATCGTCGTGCAGCTCGCGGGATCAGAAGCTCCGCTTACCGCGTACAACATGATCACCCTCGCCGCCAAGGGTTATTTCAATGGCGGACGCTGGCATCGCGTCGTCCCGAATTTTGTGCTGCAGGATGGCGATCCCCGCGGCGATGGGAACGGCGGACCGGGCTATTCGATTCGTGACGAGATGAATCGTCTGCGCAATTTGCGGGGTAGCTTTGGCATGGCGCTCTCGGGACCGGACACCGGCGGCAGCCAGTTCTTCATTACGTTTTCTCCACAGCCACACCTGGACGCGGGCTACACTGTCTTTGGACGCGTAGTAACGGGCATGGACATCGCGGACAAAGTCGTACAGGATGAACCCATTCTGAGTATCGACGTCACTCCATGAATCTGCGCAGGTTCCTGCTCGTTGTTTTTGCGATTCTCGTCTCTGCATCAGCGGCGAGCGCGCAGCTCGTGCCGTTCGGCAAAAACAAGATCCAGTATCGCAACTTCAAGTGGCAGGTCATCTCCGGCGAGCATCTGGATGTCTACTACTATCCGGAGGAGGAGACGGTCGCCCGCCTCGCGCTGGCCTATGGCGAGGAGAGTTTTGGTGTGTTGGAGCGGAAGTTCAGACACCATCCGTTCCGTCGCATCCCGCTGATCGTTTATTCATCGGACCAGGAATTCGAGCAGAGCAACATTGCGCCGGGATTCATTCCCGAAGGCGTGCTCGGATTTACGGAATACATGAAGCGGCGCGTTGCATTGCCTTTCCGCGGTGACTACGACCAGTTCCGCCACACGCTGAGACACGAGCTCGTCCACGCATTCCAGATTTCGAAGCTGCAGGAAGTCGAAGATCTGCATCCACGCGTGCACCGTCCATCGCCGCAACAGATTCACTGGTTCACCGAGGGACTCGCAGAGTACTGGTCCAGCGATCAGACTGCGGAAGATGAGATGTTCGTGCGCGACATGGTCCTCAACAACAAGCTGCCGACCATTCGCGAGTTCAACATGATCTACAGCTACGCGTCGTACCCGGTTGGTGCGGAGCTTCACAAGTACATTGTGAGTCGATACGGCGAAGAATACATCGCGCAGATGTATGAAGAGTACTGGAAGTATGACAACTTCAGCGACGAGCTCGAGCACGTTCTCGGCACAACGCTCGACAAGCTGAGCCGCGAGTTCAAGTACGCGCTGGAGCAGCGTTTCTTTCCGGTGTATGGCGCACGTCAGCCGCTCGACGTCGGCGCCACAGCCGTCGTATTCAAGGGCGGCGCGAACTACAAACCCACGCTGTACCTGCCCGAGGGAGACACGATCCCCGAGCTGTTCTTCCTGTCTCCGCGCAACGGCTACACAAATCTGTATCGCACGCGCCTCGATCGCGGCGAGCGCGGTTTGCACACGATGCTCAAGGGCGAGCGCAGCCCCGAATTCGAGTCACTGCACGCGTACGAGTCCGGAATCGCTGTGAATGCCAAAGGCGTCGTCGCCTTCGGCTCGAAATACATGGATCGCGACGCTCTCTTCCTCTGGGACACGAAAAAACGAAAAATCGTCGGTCGCTATCAATGGCCGGATCTCATTGGGATCAAGGCGCCGTCGTGGGACCCGACCGGTAGCCGCATTGTATTCGAGGGACTGTCCAACGCCGGCCTGTCGGACCTTTACACAATCGACTTCGACACGCAGACGCGCGTCGCATTGACCGCCGATCACTTCAAGGATGAAGATCCCGACTGGTCGCCCGATGGTTCTGCAATCGTGTTTGCATCCGATCGCACGTCATTTGGAAACGAAGGCAGCACGAATCTGTTTTTGCTCGACT
>JBBQYT010000291.1:0-4235 GCA_038208385.1 Longimicrobiales bacterium
CAACTCATCAACACAGTGGCAGTCACACCCCTTTGAACTCTGCCGTCCGCTTTTCCAGGAACGCCTTCATTCCCTCGTGCATATCTTCGGTTGCGGACAACAGGCCGAACATGTTGGACTCGAGAATGAGACTGTCATCGAGCGTGGTTTCGTGTGCGCGATCGACGGCTTCGATCGCCATCCGGATTGCGACGGGACCATTTGCAATGATCCTGGTCAGCAGCTGTTTTGTGAACGACAGCAATTCGTCGGGTGCGACAACGCGGTTTACGAGGCCAATGCGAAATGCTTCTTCGGCGTTGATCATTTCGCCGGTCAGGATCATCTCGAGTGCGCGGCCTTTGCCGACGAGGCGCGGCAGGCGGACGGTGCCGCCGTAGCCGGGAATGATTCCGAGCTTTACTTCCGGAAGACCGAAGCGTGCTTTTTCGCCGGCAATGCGCAGGTGACATGCAAGTGCGAGCTCGAGGCCACCGCCGAGCGCAAAGCCGTTCACTGCTGCGATGACAGGCTTCGGCAATTGCTCGAGCATGCGGAACGTCGCCTGGCCTGCGCGCGAAACCTTGATCCCGGTGAGCGGCCCCATTTGCGCGAGCTCTGCGATGTCCGCTCCAGCGACGAATGCTTTTTCACCGGCGCCCGTGACGATCACGCCTCTGATCGCATCATCGGCTGCAATGCGACGCACTGCAGCATCGAGCTGAGCGATCGTCTCTGCGTTCAGTGCATTCAGCTTGTCGGGTCGATTGATGCGAAGGACCGCGATGCCGGCTTCCTGCTCGACTGTAATGAAACTCTCACTCATCGTGACTGGCTCCCGTAGTTCCGCGCACGACGGCTTCAACAATGCGCGATATGTCGAAGTATCTGGCTGCTGCTTCGCGAATGTCCCTGGGCGTGACTGCGCTGACGCTCGGTACGTACTCGCGCAGCTCCTCGAGACCGCGTCCTACGAGCAGTGCGTCAGCAAGGTCGGACAAATGAGATCCATTCGTCTGGCGACGAATCTTCCAGGTGCCGAGCATGTACGCGCGGGCCCGTTCGAGCTCGTCATCCGACACGTCTTCATCGACGAATCGCTGGAATTCTTCGAGCAGACTGGTGCGCGCTTCCTCCTCGCGCTCGGGCGCAGTCGCGATGTACGCCACGAACGCTCCCGCTTCTGCGCGTGCAATGGGATACGCACTGACCGCGTAGGCGAGCGAGCGGCGGCTGCGGAGCTCCTCGAAGAATCTCCCGCCGAGTCCGCTCGCGATGTTGGACAGCACCTGCAATGGATACAGATCCGGATTGTCGCGCAGCGGCCCCGGAAATCCGAGCACGAGCGCGGTCTGTGCCTTCGCGCGCCGCTCTGCAATCAGTGACGGAACGCGCGGCCACTGCGCAATCGCGCGCGGCTTTGGAGAATCTGCGCGCGCGCCGCCCTGCTCCAGCCATGACGCAACGCGCTCCGCCGCGGCGCCGGGCTCGACATCGCCGACGACGAGGACGAGCCCTCCCTGTCCGAGTACAATGCCGCGGTGCCGTGCGATCACCTCGTCGCGCGTTGCGCGCGACAACGCACTCTCCGTCTGTGCAACCGAGTAACCGTACGGATGGCCTGCAAATGCTTCCTGCAGAAACAGTCGCATCGGGTACTGATGCATGTCGTCGCGAATCTGCTCGAGGTCACTCAACGCAACTTTGCGCTCGCGCTCGAGCTCTTCTTCCGGGAAAACCGCGTGCAACGTGGTGTCGGCGAGCAGCTCGAGGCCTGCATCGAAGTGACGGCTCGGCAATGACAAGCTCCACATCAGCATGTCCGAGCCGACACTCGGCGAAATCGAGCCGCCCAGAGATTCGCTCTGTGCAGCCAGCAGCGCAGCGCTGCGGGCCGCTGTGCCCTTGATCGACACTCTGCCCATGAGTGATGTAAGGCCCGCGCTCTCCGCGGAATCGCGCGCTGCACCGCCCGCGTATGCGAACGCCATGCTGACGAGCGGCGCTGCGTGCCTCGGCATCACGGCAATGCGCGCACCACCATCCGTCTCATAGAAATACACACCGTCTTCGATGTTGACTTCGCGCGTGGCACCACTGGACATGCGCGGCGTAACCGCCGGTGCCTTTGACGTCGCAGCATCGGGCGCGGCGGTCGAGGTGCCAGAGCCGGCAGAAGCGAGCTGTGTGCGCAGCTCTTCGACATCCGCGCGAAATGATTCCGTACCGCGCGGCCTGTAGACCATCAATGCGGATCGATCCAGCTGCAGGTACTTGCGGGCAACGCGTGTGACATCGTCTGTCGTCGCGGCAAATATCGCATCCAGATAATTCTGCACGAGGCGCCAGTCTCCGAGGGCCTGCCATTCGGCGAGCATGCGCGCCTGACCTTCCATCGTCTCGGTCTGGCGAATGACGCGCGCCTCGATGATATTGCGCGCGCGCTCCAGCTCATCCGCTACTATGCCGGATTCAGTCAGCTCGGCAATGCACGCCGTGATGCCGCGGAGTGCAGCGGCCGAGTCTTCCGGTCGCAGCTCTGCGCCGATTGCAAAGAGACCGAGGTCCGTTGGCGTGTAGTTGTACGCGCTAATGGAAGTGACCCAGCCGCGCTCGCGTACACCTCGATACAGGCGCGATGCGCGTCCCTGCCCGAGCACGACGGACAACAGGTCGAGGATCGGCGTGTCCGGATGCGTTGACGGCTGCGTCTGCCAGCCCCACTCGAGATGCGTCTGCACGATGTCGCCGTCCAGATCGCGAAAGCGGAACTCAGTGTGCGCAGGCTCGTCAGGTCCCCGGTCGCGCGGAGCAGTGCCGGGCGGAATGTCGCCGTACATGCGTTCGACAAGT
Source organism: Longimicrobiales bacterium (assembly GCA_038208385.1). Lineage (GTDB taxonomy): Bacteria > Gemmatimonadota > Gemmatimonadetes > Longimicrobiales > RSA9 > JBBQYT01. The sequence continues at coordinate 2,833 of JBBQYT010000291.1, forward strand.
GCGAACGTCACATCTGCATCGACATCGCCTGCGATTGTGAGGATGATATCGGACGGCTGATACATGCGATGGTAGAAGCCGCGCACATCATCGTCGGTCAACGTCTTCAGCTGCTCAGCGCGGCCGATGCGCCAGCGACGCATCCGGTGCTCGCGGAACAGCAGCTCGTACATCGACTCGCTGACGACTGCGGAAGGATTGTCCAGCTTGCGCATCGCTTCCTGAATGATGACGAGCAGCTCTTTGCGCAGCTCCTCCGCATCGATGCGCGAATTGCGCAGCGCATCGCATTGAATATCGAGGCCGAGATCGAGCGAGCTGGACGGAAGGACTGTGTAGTACGATGTGTAGTCGTAGATCGTGCCGGCGTTCAGGTATCCGCCTGCCAGCTTCGTTTCCTGGGCGATGTCTCCCGGCCCGCGCCGGTCCGTGCCCTTGAAGTACATGTGCTCGAGGACGTGCGCGATGCCGACTTCGGTATCCGGCTCGTCGAAGTATCCCGCCATGACGTGTGTGACGATTGCGACGACGGGCGCCGTGTGGTCTTCGCGCACGAGGACTGTGAGACCGTTGCCAAGCCGGCGTTCGTGCGTGGGCAGCCGGGCCAGGTCGGAGACAGCCGTGGCGGCGTCAGACACTGTCATTTGCGAAGCAGGTCGCTGATCGGACGCAGCTCGTAGCCTGCTGCACGTGCGTCATCGATGATGCCCGGGAGGGCCTCTGCAGTCTGCGTGCGGTCTCCATTCGGATCGTAACCATCTCCATCGTGCAGAAGAATTATTGCACCGGGACGAAGTCGCTTGCGGACACGCCGTCGAATTTCTTCGGCGCCGGGCCGCGCCGTATCGAATACACCGAACGACCATCCGAAGGTTGTGTAACCGAGCCGGCGCGCAGCGGGCACAACGAATGGATTTCTGAACCCGTGCGGCGCACGAAACGTGCGCGGTTTCCGGCCCGTGGCCTGCTCGATGGCCGCGTCGGTCCGCTCCAGCTCCGACCGTATCCGGGCGGGTCCGCGGCGGTGCAGCTTTACGTGCGAGAATGTGTGATTGCCAACCTCGTGGCCGGCTTTTGCTACTTGCAGAGCGATGTCGGGTTCGCGCAGCACAAAATCGCCTACCATGAAAAATGCGGCGGGCGCGCTGCGTTCGGATAGTATCTCGAGGACGCTCGGAGTGGTGCGGGCGTTCGGTCCGTCATCGAAAGTCAGATAGACGTGCTGCGCCGATCTGGATCCGATTCCGATGACGGTGCCGAAGAGGGGCGAGTTCTGGTAGTAGACGCCGTGTGCGACAAGCCCGGTGACTGCCAGCCCGGCCAGCGCCGTTTCGATCAAGCGGTCACTCGGCGGTAGACCTGCAGGACGCGGTCTGCGACGCGCGGCCACGAGTATCCGATTG
>JBBQYT010000292.1:0-4233 GCA_038208385.1 Longimicrobiales bacterium
TGGGCAGTGGGCAGTGGGCAGTGGGCAGTGGGCAGTGGGCGGTTCGGCGGTGGGCGGTTCGGCGGTGGGCGGTTCGGCGAGGGCCCCCCCACATCAAAATTTCGTGCGGCCGCGGGGCAAATCCATAGTCAAAACGGCCGAAAGACGGCGGATCGAAAGCGGGCGTGCTTTGGCTCGCACCAGCGCGAGGATTGAGATTCGGGACGCGCATATTGCCGCAAGGAGCGTGTTTTGGGTGTGGAATTGAGCAATTGTGGCGGCAACGCCCTTGTCGTGTGCATCGTAACTCCAAGTGGGGTCGGGGTTTCATCGCGGTGCTAGCCCAGTTAGCTTGAATGTATCCAGTTGGTGTCGCCCCACGGCGCTGAAGCCCGCTTTCCCTTGGGAGACGCTCGATGTCAGTAACGAAAATCCGTTTCGCGAAGCGGAACCCCGCTTTATTCGCCGACGAGGTGAAGGCGCGTGTCGCGGAGTATTTTCAGACGACGGGCATCTCGCAAAAGGCGGATTACCGGATGGTTTTAAAGACTGTCCTGGTGCTGCTGGCTACGTTCGTTCCCTACGGTTTGATTCTTTCCAATCGGTTTGTTCCCTGGCAGATGTTGATTTTCTCGGTCGTGATGGGTATCGGCGTGGCCGGTATCGGCTTCACGATTGCGCATGATGCGTTGCATGGTGCGTACTCGCACAATCCGCGGATCAATCGGATGCTGGGCTATTCGTTTGATCTAATGGGTGCAAACGGGTACATGTGGAAACTCACGCACAATGTGATTCATCACACGTACACGAACATCCATGGGATCGATGAGGATCTGACGGTATCGCCAATTCTGCGGCTTTCACCGGGCGCCGACCGCAAGTGGTACCATCGCTTTCAGCATTTGTATGCGTTGCCCGCGTACAGTCTGGCGACGGTGAACTGGATCTTCATGAAGGATTACCAGCAGTTTCTGAAGCGGGACCTGGGGCCGTACAAGAACAAGAAGCATCCGCGCGCTGAGATTGTCACGCTGATCTGGACGAAGCTGTTCTGCTACGCATACATGATTGTAATTCCGCTGATTGTCGTCGATGTGCCGTGGTGGCAGTTCATCATTGGATTTCTTGCGATGCACCTCACTGCGGGGACGATTCTGGGTGTGGTGTTCCAGCTCGCGCACGTTGTCGAGGGCATCGAATATCCGATGCCTGATCTCAACGGCAATATGGAGCAGGCGTGGCTCTATCACGAGATGGCCACGACGGCGAATTTCGCGCAGCGCAACAAGGTGTTGTCGTGGTACATTGGCGGGCTGAACTACCAGGTCGAGCACCACCTCTTCCCGCAGGTCTGCAGTATTCACTACCCGAAGATTTGCGGCATCGTGCGCGAGACAGCGGAGAAGCACGGTGTGCCGTACAACAATTTCCCGACGTTGCGCGATGCAATGCGCTCGCATTACCAGATGCTGAAGCACCTGGGTCGAACCGACAAGGATGAGGCGGCGGCGAGGCAGCACGAAGGGGTTTTCGCGAGCTGAGATTTTCTGAGGTGGTCTTCTTCCGAGTTTGTGGGCAATCGCCGGCAGGAACTTCTCACCGCAGAGACTCAGTGGATCGCTGAGGTTGCGCGGAGTGATTGTCGGTGTCTTCAGCGGCTGGGCGTAACTGTTTGCTTCGGTTTTTTGTTTTTGAAATCTGCATATTTTCTCAGCGTAGCCTCTGCGTATTCTGCGACTCTGCGGTGAATAGCGCGTCTGGAACCACCACCAGTTTGACGAACACACCGAAAAAGATGGGCTCCTCCCACCCGGGAGAGGCACCTCTGCAATTGTGGCCCCAAGCTCGCATCACTCCCCCCGCATGATCTGCTTTCTGCATGGCTATCTGCTGGAGGGCTCCGGCAGCAATCTCTGGACGCGGTCCGTCATCCAGTCGCTCGTGAGGAGCGGCCAGACGGTGCACCTCGTCTGCCAGGAGCCGCACCCCGAGCGCTACGCTTTCATTTCCGATGCGTGGGTCTACCGACCGAACGGCATGGTCGAGCACACGGTCGCGCGCGAAGTCCCCTACCGGGGCAGGTGCATTATGCACAAGCCGCAGCTCGGTGACACGCTACCCGTCTATGTATGGGACAAGTACGAGGAGTTCAAGCAGGCCGTGCCGATGGTGGACCTGCCCGATGACGAGATCGAAGCATACTTGCAGCGTAACTCGGATGTGGTCGGCCGCGTCGTTCGCGAAAATGACATAACCGTTATGCAGGCGAATCACGTCGTCCTGATGTCGGTAGTCGCGCAACGCGTGAGCGAGCGAACGGGCGTGCCGTACGTCATCATGCCGCACGGCAGTGCGATCGAGTACGCGGTGAAGCCCGACCCGCGCTTTCATCGCTTTGCGAGCGAAGCACTGCGCGGCGCGAGCCGCGTGCTTGTATCTGCGGAAGAGCTCGGCGAGCGCATGCTGAACGTGTTTCCAGGAGTCGAGGGTCTTGCGGACATGATTCGCGAAGTGCGCGTCGGCGTCGACACGTCGCAATTCACACCCGTCGACCGCAGCGACCGGCCAAGCAACATCGACGTCGTAGTGAAATTGCTGTCGACGTTGAAACGAGGTCGTACGCGCGCGCAGGATGCGGCGTTACCGGATGGCCTTGCAGCTGCCACCTCGCACGCGGACATCGACGCTGCGACCAGGAAAGCTGCCAGCTACGACTCGAAGCTGCCTGATGAAGGCGCCGAAGAAAAGCTGCGCACGATCGATTGGGTCGAGGGGCGGACGCTGGTCTTTATCGGGCGGCTGATCGTCGCGAAAGGAATACATGCTCTGATCGCAGCACTGCCCGAAATCCTCGAGCGCTATCCGCGCACTCAGCTCGTAATTGCAGGCCACGGTCCTTTGCGCGAGCCGCTCGAGGCTTTGTTGTTTGCGCTTCGCACCGGTAATCGCGAGCTGGCGCGCTGGATCGCAGCGGGAGATCCGGCAGAAGACATGCTCGTGTCGGAGCGCATGGATGGCGTACCCGAATACTGGCGTGCCCTCGAGACCGAAGGGCGGCTCGCTAACTACTACGACAACGCACAGAGACTACTGAGGCACGACACCGTTCGATTTGTCGGTTATCTCACGCACCGCGAGCTATCATGGATTTTGCCGTGCTGCGACATCGGCGTGTTTCCATCGATGGTGAAAGAGTCGGGGCCGATGGTGTTTCTCGAGGCGCTGTCTTCCGGTTGTTTTCCTGTCGGCACCTACTTCGCCGGCATGAAAGGCAAGATCGATTCTGTCGCCCCGTATCTGGATGACGGTGACGTCGAATGGATGAAAGTGCGTCCGGATGTGGAGCACATCGCGAGCGATATCGCGCGCGCGGTCGTTGGCGCCCTCGGCGTACGCGACCGCTATGCGGCCACATTGCGCAAAGTTGCTGAAGACGAGTATGACTGGCAGCCGATCGCACGGAAGCTCGCACTGACACTCGAGCAGGTTGCGTCAGAGAGCAGGGGCTGATGTCGCGCGCGATAACAGCGCTTCACAATGTCGTCATTTTGTAGTTTGGTGTATTGTTTTGTCACAACGTCGCGTCCTGCAGGGCATGCCCGAAAGGGCACAGCATAGCAGCAAATTCCGCTGATATCCGCACAATACATCTGCAGCGAATTCGACGCACGTGTTTCAACAACGGCCATCCTTGACATAAAAAACGGGCATCTGCTTATTGCACTCCGATTGTCGCAGCTTCGGTAGGCGTTCGCAGTAAAGGCCCGCCAGGCCGAATGGAATTTCGTTCTGCTCCATTCGCTACCGTATCGCCTTCGTCTTCCAATACGAGAACATGCTCGATCTAGCGCTGGGCTTCTTGCGGGATGAGCTCAACTCCTTTCTCGCGGCAAGAACGGGAGTTGATACGATCGCTGCGAAGTTGACCAGGCTGGTCGATGACACGGGCAAGTCTGCAATAGGCGTGGACTCGCTCGGCATCAGTCTTCTTCAGATCGAGGAAGACCGCACGTTCAGGGCGCAGCTGCCGACGCAGACACTGATTCAGGGGCAGCAGGTTCAGCTGCAGCGAAGCCGCTGTCATTCCAGATCGGCCGCTACCCGTTCTTTCGCGTCGAAGGCCACATCGGCAAGGCCGTCGCGACGGCGCTCGCGGATGTGGACGCACAAATCAAGGCGGCAAACCTCCCGTTTTCAGTGCGTGCGGTTTTGCTCGGAGCAGTAGCGGACACGCCGAAGGTTACGAAAAAA
>JBBQYT010000293.1:0-4222 GCA_038208385.1 Longimicrobiales bacterium
AGTGTGAGTGCGAGGGTGACGGGTACCGCGACAAGAACTACTGCGGCTTCGCGCCATCCGAGGAACAACCAGATGAGAACCGTCACCGACAACGTTGCGATCAACAGATGCAGGATCAGTTCGCGAGCCTTGTCGCCAGCCGTCTCGCCATAGTCGCGAGTGACATCCAGCGTCACTGCACGCGGAAGCAATCTTCCCTTTGATGCCTCGACGCGATCGAGTACCGAACGCGTGACTTCGGTGGCGTTTGCACCCTTCCGCTTCGACACGGCGATGGTTACCGCGGTTTCGCTTTTGCCACTTCTGTCCTCGTGGGACACGTAGGTTGTCGTCTCGCCGAATCCTTCGGTGACCTCGGCGACGTTGCGAAGGTAGACGGGACTTCCGTTGCGCACTGCAACGACGACGCTGCTGACTTCACTCGGACTTGATAGCGGTGCGCCAACATCAACGCGATAGACTTTGCCTGCTTCGGCGAACTCGCCGGCTTGAAGCCGCGCGTTGGCTCCCTTCAGCGCCTGGGCCACCTCGCCGGCCGTTACCCCGCTCGACGCGAGGCGCGCGGCATCGACTGAAACGAGAAACTGCTTCGGCTCGCCACCGACAATGAATGTCTGAGCGACCTCCGGCACGGTCCTGATCTCGTCCGACAGCTGCAAAGCGACCTGCCGCAGAAGATTCGCGTCGTATTCACTGGAGTGAAGAGTGAGAGCGAGAACCGGTACGTCGTCAATGGAATGTGGCTTTACAATCGGAGGCAGAGCGCCCGCGGGTGCTTCATCCATCGCTCCCGCAAGTTTCGCGTGCACCTTCGTGACGCTTCGCTCCTGATCTTCACCGACCTTGAATCGAACCGTCACTACTGCGTAGCCGTCTCCGGCCAGAGTGTAAACGTGATCGACGCCGGGTATTTCCATCATGCGCTGCTCGATCGGACGCGCGAGGAGATTCTCCGCCTCGCTCGGCGACGCACCGGGCATGGCCGAGATGACGTCGATCATCGGCACCGAGATCTGCGGTTCTTCTTCGCGTGGCGTTGCGAGAATCGCGAGTAGTCCGACTGCCAGCGATGCCACAGTTATCAATGGCGTCAGCTTGGACCGAAGGAATGCCTGCGCGATCCGTCCCGAGATTCCCATGGGTCAGTTTCTCGCTGCGGGAGAGGCGGCTGCGCCTGTGGGAACGATGACTACATCCCCGGCGCGCAAACCTGAATCGACTTCGACGACATTTCCGCTGGCTCGCCCAAGGCGCACCCATCTGACATCGTCTCCGTCTTTAGTACGGATCGTGAGGCCAGTGAGATCACCCTCGTGGATCACCGCAGCCGACGGCACCGCTAGCGCGTGGCGCGAACCCATCTTCACAAGAAGAGTGGCGGCGCTTCCGGGCAGAAAACTTCCACCCGCGTTCGACACCAATGCGTTGATCGTGTAGAGGTTGCCTGCTGTCGATGGAACGATGCCTTCGATAACGGCCGACGCCGGACGATTCTCGACGAGAGCGTCGATGCGCTGGCCACGCCGCAGTCCACCTGCGACATCGGGCATCGCGTTTGCGACGATGCGAAGCTGGTCGCCGTCCTGCACGGTCATCAGCGGTGATCCGGGCGCTGCAAATGCGCCGGGATCAACGAAGCGCTTCGTGACGATCCCGCTGAATGGAGCGCGAACAGACGCATACGCTGTGACCGCGGCAAGTTCGGAAGATGATGCGCGCGCGGCGCGAACCCCGGCTTGTGCGCGGAGCAGCCCGGTCTCGACCGCATCGAGCTGCGCACGCGTCGCGGCACTGTCAGCATACAACGCGCGGAAGCGACCAGCCTGCGTCGCCGCGTCGCGCTGGACTGCTTCAGCCTCGGCGATCGAAGCCGCGACCTGAGAACTTCTTGCGGCGAGATCGCGAGCATCGATGCGCACGAGAGTCTGTCCCGCACTGATGCGATCGCCTTCATTGGCGAGCACTTCGAGCACAGTTCCCATGAGCTTGGTGCTCAGTGTCGCCTGGCGAAGCGGCGTTGCTGTGCCGGAGGCTTCGAAGACAGTCCGGACGATCGTGTCCCGGACTGTATAGGTGGTTCCGGCCACCCGTTGCAGCGTTTGACTCGACTCTGTCTTCGGCGCGGAACACGCTGAAGCAAGCAGAAGTAACGCGAGGGCGGCGGTAGCTGACTTGTTAGATATTCCCATCAATCCCTCAGTAGTGTTGATCGTGATTCAGTCATGGTGTTTGCGGTTGATTCGACGCGCCTGGGCATGCTGGCGGCCGGCGCCGGAACATCGAGTACTTCAAGCGATCGGGGATCTCTTCCCAACGCCCGGAGGAGGTCCGCCGCCGCAGCGATTGCGCTCCAGCGGGCTTGCGATAAGCCGAGCGCGCTTTGCATTTCAGTGGTCTGCGCGTCGAGGAGCTCCACGATCGGTGCGAGTCCGCCTTCGTACTTGCGGCCGACGATGCGGTGAGCTTCATCACTCTGAGCGACTGCGCGCTCCGCGATTGAGAGTCGCGCGAGCGCGACCTCCAGTGCTGTGCGCGTCTGCTCGAGCTCCAGACCGGCGTTTGCCTGAGCCGCCTCTGCCTGTGCACGGGCCGCATCACCGCGGGCGCTGGCAGCGCGAAGGTCTGCGACATCGGCGGGGCTGGTGAACGGATACCACGTCGCCATGATGCCGACCGTCCAGTTCTTCTCTCCGGCGAAGGGCCGATCCGATGAATTCCAGTCGTAGCGCGCGAACGAGTTGACACGCGGCACGAACAGAGAGCGCGCGCGCTTTGCATCCGTGCGCGCCGCATCGAGTCCACTGAGCGCCGCCTGAACGTCTGCTCTTTCGACGGGAGCCGCAGTCGCTGTATCGTCCGCGACGACTTGACGGATCCGGTCACCCGAAGGAAGCGCGGACAGCGACAACACCGGTACTGCTCCAGCGGCAGAACTCTGCCCGAGAAGCACCGCAAGACCGCGGCGTGCGGTTAGTGCCTGCCCGTCGGCTTCCACAAGCTGTGCATCGATGTCGCCTGCCCTGACTGACGCGAGAAGAGCGTCGGATTTCGTAGCCATTCCCTGGCGCACGAGGGCTTCTGCCTGCGAGACGTGCGCATGAGCTGCACGAGAGGCAATGCCAAGCGTTGATGCGCGCTCGCTTGCAAGCACGGCGCCGTAATAGGCGCGCACGACTTCGACTCGCGTTGAAACCCTGGTCCATTCTTCCGAGGCCCGGCTGGCGGCCGCGGCGTACTTCGCCGACCGCCGTCCGATCCAGGCATCTGCATTCAGAATGGGCTGTTCGATGACCACGGCGCCCTGGTGGTTGCCGAGTGCCGACGGATAGTTGAGGCGTTGTGGGTCGAAATTGGCCTGCGACACCGCTCGCTGTCTCAGAGTCGAGCCGAAAACTCCTATGGGATCAGTGGTGCGCACGTAGCCGGCTTCGAAGTGAGCGGTGGGCAGGATTCCCCTGAGCGGCGCGATGGTCTGCGCTGCCTGAGCGGCTGCTTCGGCAGACGCGATGCGATTGCCGTAGCCAGAGATGTCGGCCTGACGAATCGCGTCGTGGAGCGTGAGTTGTGCTCCGGCTGTCCGGGCCGTCAAGGCGGCGGCGCCGACTGCCAACACGAGGGCGATGACGGCGGCTCTCGCAAATGGCCGCGGACCGAGGTATTTGAATGTTATTACCATATAGTATATAATCGTATAGTTATATAGTTAAGTCAAGCCCCGCACGCTGAGCCCGGCGTCCCACCACCGGTGATACTCGACGGTAACCCGACTTTCTGATCGTAATTCGCTCATCATGCGGTGGGGGTCGCGATCCCCGGCACGCTGTGTGCCCGCTGAAGACCGTCCCCAGCGAGAAAGAGGTAACGGCATGGCGAAAGGCATGAAAATCAGCCCACTTGCAGGCAAGGCGCCGCCACCGGCGATGCTCCTCGACGTTTCCAGGCTCGTCACGGCCTATTACTCAGAGGTTCCCGATCCGGCAGTGGCCGCTGAGCGTGTCACGTTCGGCACGTCGGGCCATCGCGGATCATCGTTCGATCGCACGTTCAACGAATCGCACGTCATTACGATCAGCGAAGCCATCTGCCGCTACCGCCTCAAGCAGGGCATCGACGGTCCTCTCTTCCTCGGCATCGACACCCATGCGTTATCGCTCCCTGCGTATGCCACGGCGGTGGAAGTGCTTGCGGCAAACGGCGTCAACATCATGCTTGCCGAACACGA
>JBBQYT010000294.1:0-4191 GCA_038208385.1 Longimicrobiales bacterium
CGTATCACAGCGTCTGCGACGGTGAAGAGCGGGAATGGATGTTCATCCTCCTCGTACTCACCGAGCAGGAACGACGTCACTTCCCACGTCGTCAGGTTTTGCGCGAGACGCTGCACGAACTGCTCGCGGTCCAGCTCGCCCGTCGGAGAACCGCTGAGGATCGGTCCGCTGAGCGTGCGGAATGAATCCACGACGATGATTCCCGGCTCCGCGCGTTCGACTTCACTTACGATGCGCTGCAGCACGACGTTGAAGTCCTGCGTAACGACATCATCGGTCAGGTTGATGAACTGAACCGCTTTGCCCACTTTGGACGAATCGAAGAAGCTGAACTGGCTCTGGTAGCGCAGCATCTTGAGCGTCGGCTCGCCAAACACCGTGAAATACAGCGCGGGCCGTTCAACCGTACCGGACGCAAACACGATTTGCTGAGCGAGTGTCGTCTTGCCCGAGCCGGGTCCACCGGCGATCACGCTGAACGAGTATTCGGGCAGGCCGCCGCACAGTACGGAGTCGAGACCCCGAACTCCCGTGGGCAGGCTCTTCAACGGCGTTCGCGCTTCCTTCTTCATTGCCACCCTTCCGTCCGATCCGGCGTTGCGCCATTCTTTACACTCTGGTCTACGAGCTTCATTGCCAGCTCTTCTCCGATGAGTCTCACAAGCAGCTCGACCACCCCGATGAGCGTTGATTCGAGTCCTGCGGCAACCGGAGCGGCGCCGGATGCCTCAATACTCTCCGACACTCCGTGCAGAGACAGATTGGGTTGAGGCATGATGCGGATGTTCGCGAGCGATGGGTGGGCTGCTTCTGCTTGCGCACGAGCCCTGGTAAACAGTGCGTAGCAGCCATCATTGCCGATGAATCGCGAAAGATTGGTGGAGATGCGTTGGAGGGCGTCTGCCGCTGCAAGCGCTGCGTTTTGGGTAGACGTCGCCTCAGACTCACGACCTAAGAGCCGCGCCACGACTTCACCGGCAGAGACTGTCACCGAGTTTTTCTTACTCTCTCTCTCTCTCTCTCTCTCTCTCTCTTCGTTGCACGTCCCTTCAAAATACGGCTGTTTATAACACGATCGCAAGTAGAAATGCATCAACTCACACAAGGTGATTAGGCGGGGTCTGCCGGATTGCGGTGCGGGTACCGGCGCTGTGTCGCCGGACGGGGCGTGAATTTCACTACCCAAGGAGGCGTGGACGCAATACGTTGTAGGAATCACAGCGGAGCCAATCGAGGGAACCTCATCGCCGTGGTGTTCGTATCAACCAAAGAAACCAACATAACTCCGCTCGTGCACCAGGAGAGCGCATCATGAGTAGACCGTCGTGGATGGTCGCCGCAGGCGTGATCACGGCCATTGTCCTCATTCCGTCCAGCAGCAGCGCACAGCAGTCAATGTCCTCGACCCCCAGCACGGCGGGCATGTCGCCCGCCCAGATGGCTAAAGCTGATGGAGGGATTCCTTCCTTCAGCGCGGGTGACATCGCCTTTATGCAGGGCATGATCGGTCACCACGCCCAGGCCATCGTGATGGCCACCTGGGCCGCGAGTCACGGCGCCCGCCCGAACGTAAAGATCCTTGCAGAGCGGATCATCGTCTCGCAGAACGATGAAATCAATTCGATGGGACGCTGGCTGCGGGCTCGCAACCTGCGGGTTCCCGAGGCAGACACGAAGGGCGAGCACGCAGGCATGGACATGCCTGGAATGGACATGTCGCACGCTCTCATGCCGGGCATGCTGACGCCCGAGCAGATGAAGCAGCTGAACGCCGCTCAGGGTCCTGACTTCGACAGGCTGTTCCTGACGTTTATGATCCAGCACCACACCGGCGCGTTGACCATGGTCGACAAGTTGATGGAGTCCCAGGGTGCAGCGCAGGATGACGTGATCTTCAAGTTCGCGTCGGATGTGCAGGCCGATCAGAGCGCGGAAATCGATCGTATGACAAAGATGCTCGAGGCGCGTTAGGCAGTGCTGCGCCGCTGACGTTTTTTTCCCGCCGGTGACGGGCTGCGTTCCGGCAGCCCGTCAGCATGCTTTACTCTTCAATGGAATCAATTATGACACCTGCAATGCTGCCACGTCGTTCCGACGCGCAGTGGACCACGGGTCCGCTTCGTTCATTGTCACTCGCGATCGGGTTGATGACCCTTTCGGCGTGCGCGTCGTCAACAAAGTCGGCACCCCGGATGGCGACACCGTCGGCCTCGAACGCCAATGCGGCTGCGAGCATGCCGATGTCCGCGCCGAGCCCCGACCCGCGCGTCGGGTTGAGCGGCGGATGGTTTGATGCAGGTGTGGCCGCCTGGAACGTGGAGCTGGTCTCGAACACGAAGCCGTCGGAGAAGTTCATTAATCCGTCGACTCCCGGAGACCGCCGTCTCGTCAATTCGGACCTCGCCTTCTACGGCAATTACATCGTCCAGGGCAACTACAGCGGCTACCAGGTCTGGGACATCTCGAACCCGCGCGCCGTCACTCTGCACACTTCATACGTATGCCCGGGCTCGCAGAGCGACGTCTCGGTCTACAAGAACCTGATGTTCGTTTCGGCCGAGGCCGTCACCGGCCGCAAGGACTGCGGCATGCAAGGTGTGCCCGACACCGTCAGCACGGAGCGCGCGCGCGGCATCCGCATCTTCGACATCACGGACATCGCGCATCCGAAGCCGCTGACCATCGTACAGACGTGCCGTGGCTCACATACGAACACGCTGGTCACCGACCCGAACGACAACCAGAACGTGTACGTGTACGTTTCTGGATCGTCGACAGTGCGTTCGCCGAACGAGCTCGCGGGCTGCTCGGGCGCAACGGATGACCCGAACACGGCGCTGTTCCGTATCGAAGTCATTCGCGTTCCGTTGTCGCATCCCCAGGATGCAGCAATCGTCAGCTCGCCCCGCATCTTCCAGGACTTGAAGCCGGCGCAGCGCCATGCAGAGACTTCGGCTGACTCGGCCGTACAGGCAGCGCGCATTGCGGCAGCAGGTGGTCCACCACGCCAGCGTCCCGGCGCAGGCCTCGGACCCACGCAGTGCCACGACATCACTGCCTACCCCGCCATCGGGCTGGCCGGCGGTGCATGCGGTGGATACGGAATTCTGCTCGATATTCGCGATGTCGCTCACCCGAAGCGCATCAACGCGGTGGCGGACTCGAACTTCTCGGCATGGCACTCGGTGACCTTCAACAACGACGGCACCAAGATCCTGTTCTCCGATGAGTGGGGTGGCGGCTCGCAGCCGCGCTGCCGCGCGACGGACAATCCGAAGTGGGGCGCAGACGCGATCTACAGCCTCGCGCCCGATGGCAAGATGACGTTCCAGAATTACTACAAGATGTTGGCGCCGCAGACGCAGTTCGAGAACTGCGTATCGCACAACGGCACGCTGATCCCGGTGCCCGGCCGCGACATCATGGTGCAGGCGTTCTATCAGGGTGGTCTCAGTATTTTCGACTGGACCGATGCGATGCACCCGAAGGAAATCGGCTTCTTCGATCGAGGACCCATGGACTCGTCGAAGTTCGTCGATGCCGGCTACTGGTCGACATACTGGTACAACGGCTACATCATCGGATCCGAGATCGCACGCGGAATGGACATCCTTCAGCTGAAAGCCAGCCCGCTGCTCACACAGAATGAAATCGATGCAGCGAAGCTCGTGCACTTCGATTACTTCAATGCGCAGGATCAGCCGAAGCTCGTTTGGCCGCCAGCATTCGTCGTCGCACGTGCCTATCTCGACCAGCTCGCACGCGATAACGGACTCTCCGGCCGCGATGCGGTTGCGCGCGAAGTCGATCGCATTGAAAAGCTCAGCGGTGCAGACCGCCGATCAGCCCTGACAGCTTTGGCAACGAAGCTCGATGGCGAGGCGAATGGATCGTCCGATGCAGTGCGGGTGCGGAAGCTCGCAGGCGTGTTGAGAGATCTTTCGAACAGCTGATCGCACGCAACATCGAAAAAAGAGCACCGCAAGCAAACTCGCTTGCGGTGCTCTTTTTTTTCAGTCCGTGAGCTGTGTCGGGACTACGGCTGGCACGCCGTCGAATCCGGATGCTTCGAGCAATTCGAGAACTCGGTTTTCACCGCCCCGGTGCCGCCGCGTGCCGATACCACTACGCCGACCGCAGCGGCAGCAATCGCAAGGCTGAACAACGCAGTTTTCGTCGGCGAGAACCGTT
>JBBQYT010000295.1:0-4188 GCA_038208385.1 Longimicrobiales bacterium
GTCAGTGTGTTGAGACCGTAAATCGTCTTGGCGAAGTCTTCCGTCATGTAACGGTTCATGCCTTCGACGATGCTCACGACCGTAATCAGAAACATGACGCCGATGATGACGCCAATGATGGCGAAGAAACTCTTCAGCTTCTGCGCGCGGATTTGCTGGAAGGCAAGGAGTGCGGCTTCTTTCCAGTTCATTCTCTTATGTCTTAAACCACTGCGGCAGCCAGGCGTGACACGTCGCTCGAAATAATTCCATCGCGCAGCGTCACCGTGCGATTGGCGTGCAATGCGATGTCGTGTTCGTGTGTGACGAGCACTATGGTCTGGCCGGAGCGGTGCAGCTCCTCGAACAGCGCCATGATTTCTTCACCCGTTTGGCTGTCGAGGTTACCGGTCGGCTCGTCGGCCAGCAGGATGGCAGGGTGGTTGATCAGCGCGCGTGCTACGGCCACGCGCTGGCGCTGCCCGCCCGACAGCTCCGCTGGACGGTGTCCCATGCGGTCTTTCAGACCAACCTTGTCGAGCATCATCTCCGCAGCAGCGCGACGCTCCCTGGCGCCGACACCCGCATAGATCAACGGCAGCTCGACGTTGTGCAGCGCAGTCGCGCGCGGCAGCAGATTGAACGTCTGGAATACGAAGCCGATTTCCTTGTTGCGCACCCGTGCAAGCTGGTCATCCGTCAAGTGCGCGACCGGCTGGCCGTTCAGCCAGTACTCGCCCGCAGTGGGCGTGTCGAGGCAGCCGATCAGATTCATGAACGTCGACTTGCCCGATCCCGATGGGCCCATGATGGCCAGATATTCGTTGCGCTCGACGGTGAGGTCGACACCGCGCAGCGCGCGCACGATCTCGCCGCCGAGATGATATTCCTTTGTGAGGCCTGCCGTCCTGATTACCTGGTCACTCATTTAACCTCCACCTTGAGGCCGTCCTTGTTCTTCTTATCGCTCTTCATCTGCTTCACCGACTTGCCATCTTCGAGCGTGCGAATGATTTCGTACGGACCTGCCACGATCGAATCGCCAACCGCCAGGCCGCGCGTCACCTCGAATGACTCCTTGCCTGCTATGCCGACGGATACAGGTACAAACTGCGCCTTACCCTTGCGAACCACAAACACGCCCTCCTGATCCTGCTTCATCATATCCGCAACTGCATCCGCCGCCGCCATCTTCGTCGAACGATCCTCGCCCGGCACCGCTTTCGTTGCGCCACGATCGCGCACGGTCAGCGCGATGATCGGAATCGTCAACACCTGCTTGCGCTTTGCCGTCACGACTTCCGCTGTTGCCGACAGGTCCGGACGCAGCGTGTTGGGCGGATTGTCGAGCCGCACCACAACCTCGAAATCGACGGCCTGTCCCTGGCTGCCGGACGCCTGCGTTGCATCCGACTGCGGGTGCACCGCGCTGTGGCTGATCTCCGATACATGCCCAACGAACTTCTGGCGCGGGAACGCATCGATCTCGATGATTGCGCTGTCGCCGAGCGTCATGTTCGGCACATCAGTCTCATCGACGCGCACGACAGCTTCCATTGCCGACAGGTCGCTCACCGTCAGCAGCAGGCTGCCGCTGTTGTTCATCGTTCCGACGATGGCTGTCTCGCCTTCCTCGACCTTCAGGCGCGTCACGATGCCGTCCATTGGTGCGCGCAATACTGTCTTTGCCATTTGATCGATAGTCTCGTTCAGCGATGCGCGCGCCATCTCGACGTTGTAGTGCGCCGATGATGCGAGCTCGCGCTGAACGCGCGACTGCGTCTCCGCCTCTTCGACGTTCTGGCGGGAGATCAGCATCGAGTCGTGGCTCGCCAGCAGGCGTGCACGCTCGAACGCACGGTCCGCCTGGATCATGCTCGCTTTTGCCTGCGCCTCGCGCGCCATCGCGTCACTGACCGCGGCACGGGCGCGCGTGACCTGCGCCTCGTATTGCGTCGGATCGATTCGCAGCAGGACCTGACCCTTCTGGACGTGATCGCCTTCCTTGACGTTAAGCGATGTGATGCGGCCCATGATATCGGCCTGCACATCGACCTTCTTGTGCGGGCGGATCCAGCCGCTGGCCGTCACCGAAGCGACGAGGTCCTTTACGGCGACTTTCTCGATCCGCACTTCGGCAATCTTCTTCTTGCCATTGCTGATTGTGACACCTGCGCCGACCGCAATTGCGAGCACAAGCGCAACGCCAATCCCAATCTTTGCTCCCTTGGTCATCAATTCCTCAATTTATCTTGGCGGCGATGTAGTCTCTGTGAGGCGCTGGCCAACGGCATTCTCGAGCGTAGCGAGGTTTTCGTGGTACGAGTATTCGGCGGCGAGGTAGTCGCGGTCGGCACGTGCCTTTGTCGTCTCTGCATCGCGCAGCTCCAGGAACGCGGCCTGTCCCAGCCTGTAGCGTTCGCGGGCCAGGCGCAGCTGATCGTCCGCGAGTGAGCGGTTCCGCTCTTCCAGCGCAAAGCTCTGCTGTGCCGTTTGAACCGCGTCGTACGCGGACGACACTTCCGCGTGCAGCTGCAGCTCTTCGGCGCGCACACGCAAACGCGCATCTTCAGCTTGGACGCGCGCCGACTGTACGTTCCGCTCACGCGTGAAGCCGCTCCACACGGGCAGGTTCAGACTCAGTGTGGCCTGCCATGGCTGTCCCGTGAAATTGAACGGGAACACGTTGTTGCCCGAGATCACCGCCTGTTCCTGCGCAGGCGACAACACCAGTGCGTTGCAGTTCTGCGGGAATCCCGGCAGCGGCGTGCTGAGCCCCGCGGAAATCGTATTCAGCTGCTGACACTGCGCGACGGACCCGAGTGCAGAGCTGCGCGCCTGGCTCACCAGGAATTGCGCGTCCGAGGCCTGACGCGTGTAACCCGACAATCCTGCACTGAAATTCAGGGTGGGCAAATAGGCAGAACGGGCAACTGTGACGCCCGCTTTGGATGCGTCTTCGGCGGCGCGGAGTGCGCGCAGCGTTGGGTGCATGTCGATTGCGCGCTTGAGCAAGTCGGTTTCGGTAAACGCAATCGGTCTCACTGCGAATGTCGATGTCAGCTGTACATCGTTTCCAATTTCAAGTCCGACCTGCTGCATGAGGCGAAGCTTCGCGGTCTTCAAGTCACTGGTCGCCGTCAGCAGCGCGACGTCCGTGCGCACCTTGTCAACTTCCGCCTGCTTCGCGTCGAGCGGAATCGCTGCACCGACGGTGACGCGCGCATTCGCCAGCTTGAGGTTTTCGAGTGCACGCGCCTGCTCGCGCAGCGCCAGTGTCACTGCATCCTGCGCGCGCAGCACGGACAAATACATGCGCGTCACATCCGATGTCAGCTGAAAGCCGGCGGCGTCCGAGCGTGCGTACGTCGCCCGCCGATTGCTCTTTGCCTGTGACGGCGCGTACAGCGTGCGTCCGGAGAGCGTATACTGCAGGCCGAGCGAGTAGTCCGAGCTCAGGTATGCCGGCGTCTTGCCGATGCCGAGGTCGCTGCCAGTGAAGAATCCAAAGCGTGGCGTGCCCGATGCCTGGTAGCTCAAATCGCCAGTCATTCCCGCCGACGGCACCAGTTGGCCGTACGCTTCCTTCACCGCCCAGTTGGCATCAGTCTCATCATTCCTGGTCTGCAGGTAGATGGGATTGTTTTGACGCGCGAGACCGATCGCCTGATCGAGCGTCAACGTCGCGGGCGCTGTCTGTGTTGCTACAGTCTGCTGTGCTTGCGTAGCAGACGCGCACGAAAAAACGAGCGCCAACGTCAGGGCGGACCGCAGAAACCCTTTCGAATGCACCGTTGCATCTCCTTCGATTGATGAATTCATTCTTTGCATGAACATACGCGCATTGCGAGCGCGCAGTTTCACCCTCTGGATGTCATAAGGGCCGGCTTTCGGAAGACCCGAAAACCAGCCCTTAAAGTTAAGCGAAACCAGGCCAAAACCATAGGCGACCAATGCCCATTTTCACTCTCGGATTACCCGCGTTCAGCTGGGAAGAGACGTCCGCTCCGCCACGTATTTGCTGGCCGGGATTTCCAGCCGTAATACGCGCCCGTTTCCGTCCACCCAAAGCTGTCGTTCCGGCGTTCCCGGCACTGACACGCTGATGCGATGGGCCTCCACCGATTTGCCGCCCACCTGAATCCGCTCTTCGCCCATAGCTTCGAGCTGCGCCGTAACCTGCTTGCTCTCGCGCGGAATGATCACAGC